>CAZXMP010000132.1:0-10674 GCA_964641575.1 uncultured Chitinophaga sp.
TTATTGAACAGGCTGGCATACGTTATTGATTTTTTTTACCAGATGTTCTACCCTATTGCTGCAGGGCTTATTAATTTATCCGAATGGATATTGAAATATGTTTTTAATATCCGGTTAGATAAAGATAAAGAACCTCTTAATCGCAGCGACCTGAAGCACCTTTTTCAACGTACCAATGGCGAAGAAAGGCAGGAACGTAATACGCAGTTAATGGAGAATGCACAGGAATTGCCGAAAGTAAAAATCAGGCAATGTTTGGTGCCCCGTAAAGAAATTGTTGGTATTGATAGCCGTGCAACCATAACAGAGTTAAAAGAAAAATTTATAGAAACCAAGCTCAGCAAACTGGTAGTGTTTGATGGCAACATCGATCACATCATCGGTTATGTTCACCAGCTAGAGCTTTTTAAAAAACCAGCTTCTATACAATCTATCTTATTACCCATCCCTGCTGTACCAGAAAGTATGAGTGCAGTAGATCTTATCAGCAAATTTTCCAGGGAACGTAAAAGCATTGCCTGGGTGGTGGATGAATTTGGCGGCACAGCCGGTATCATTACCATGGAAGATGTACTGGAAGAACTCTTTGGTGAGATACAAGATGAATACGATACCGAAGAATTTGTAGAGAAACAACTGGCAGAAAACGAGTATATATTTTCCGGCCGACTGGAGATTGATTACCTGGAACAGAAATATGGTTTTGATTTTGGGGAAGATGAATCGGAAACTTTGTCGGGGTATATTATTAATTATCATGAAACTATTCCCCGTCAAAAAGAAAGAATTATTATTGATGATTATGAATTTGACATTATGCATGTAAGCAATACCAGAATTGAAATGGTAAAAATGAAGAAGCTGAAATAACAAGGCAGGCTATAAGCTTTTAGCTGTGAGCTATTAGCAGCCCCCTTATCTTTGCGATTCTCTAAAGAAGACTGATGGCACTACTCGATTTTTTCAATAAACGAAATAAGGACCCAAAGGCAGAGATGTCTTTTATTGATCACCTGGAGGATCTGCGCTGGCATGTGATCCGTTCGGTTATTGCTGTATTGATTGGCGCTATCCTTGTTTTTTCTTTTATCCGTGAGATTGTAACCAATATTGTTTTTGCTCCTACCCGGGGTGATTTTATCAGTGCAAAATGGTTGTGCAGCCTCGGACATAATATAGGCATTGGTGATACACTTTGTTTTGCTGATGTAAATGCAAAGTTCCTGGAAAATACAATGACAGGACAATTCATTTCATCTTTTACCCTGGCTTTCGTTGGTGGTTTTATTGTTGCCTTCCCCTACATATTCTGGGAGTTCTGGCGGTTTGTTAAGCCGGCACTTTCTGAAAAAGAATTGAAAAAAACAAGGGGTGTTATTTTCTGGGTGTCAATTCTTTTCTTCACCGGGGTTTTGTTTGGATATTTTATTCTCACCCCCTTTATGGTTAATTTCTATTTTAATTATAAGCTGAGTGAACAGATCACCGTGATGCCTTCTTTTTCTGATTACCTTGAAAACCTGATTTATACTACCGTTGGAATTGGTGTATTATTTCAAATGCCATTGCTCGTTATGGTTCTGGCAAAAATTGGCATTGTAAAAGCCAGCTTCCTGCGTAAATACCGACGCCATGCTTTTGTAATTATATTAATTGCAGCCGCTATTATTACACCTTCTACCGATCCATTCAGTCTTACTATTGTCACTATTCCTCTTTATGGTTTATTTGAAGCAAGTATTATCATTGCTTCCCGCATTAATAAAAGACAGGAGAAAGAAATGAAAGAATGGAGCTAAAAATAGTCAGGAGTCATTAGTCGGGAGTAGGAAGTTCCGTAATTTTGTGATGCACTCTCAACAACGAACGATAAACTCTGAACTATTATGCATTCATCATTTGATCTCAGCAAACCTATCGCCATCGGCAGTGATCATGCCGGGTTTGATTACAAAGAAGAACTCATTTCTTTTTTGGAAGGCAAAGGTCTTGCATTTAAAGATTTTGGCACCTATAGTAAAGACTCAGTTGACTATCCTGATTTTGCCCATCCTGTTGCCAGTGCGGTTGAAAATGGTGAAGCCGCTTTTGGTATTCTCTTATGTGGCAGTGCCAATGGTGTGGCTATTACCGCCAATAAGCACCAGGGCATCCGTGCTGCTATTTGCTGGGGCGAAGAGTTAGCCAAATTATGCCGGGAGCATAACAATGCCAATATACTTTGCATACCTGCAAGATTTGTTCGGGAAGGTGATGCGGAGAAAATGGTCAGTATTTTTTTAACTACCGATTTTGAAGGTGGTCGTCACCAAAAACGAGTGGATAAAATAGCCTGCGCTTAAAATAAAACCGGCTATCCTTTTTTAACTATTGTTCCGGCAAGAAGCCATTATTTTTACTGTGTGGCAAAGCCACAACACACACATCAATTAATTTTATTATTTATGGTAAGAAAGTTTGTCGCATGTATGCTATTTTTTGCGCCACTGTTGGTGCAGGCACAAAAAAAAGATAAGGCTTTAGTAAAAGTAGCGAGTGGTATTTCTGCAGAGGATATGAAGAAGCATCTTTACATTATTGCCAGTAAAGAAATGGAAGGCCGGGATACTCCTTCACCCGGTTTAGAAAAAGCAGCCAATTATATTGAAGATCATTTTAAATCGTTGGGATTATTACCAGGCAATAAAGATAGTTATCGCCAAAATTATCCGCTTTACCGTGACTCTACATTGAGTTCTTCCATAAAAGTGAATGGCAATACATTTGAAGTATTCAAAGATTTTCAACCGGCTAATTCAAATTACACAGCCGATATACGTTTCTCCGAAACTGTTTTTGCAGGCTATGGTATTACCGATAATCAACGGGATGATTATACCAATCTTGATGTAGCAGGGAAATTAGTGATGATTTTAGATGGCACACCGGCTGATTATAAAGCACCAGCAGCAGTTCGGGGGCAAGTATCTCCTGCATCTGCTGTTGGTAAAATAGCCAACGCTTCTAAAAGAGGTGCAGCGGCTGTGTTAGTAGTGTACAATAATTTTCCAAGAAGGGCTACTCCACAAAATAGCAACTGGAGTATGCGGGGCGGTTACCCGGCAAGACAATCACCGCTAACTTATAATATTTCGCCGGCTGTGGCTGCAGGTATAATGGGAGAAGATGCAAAAACATTTTTTGATAAAGCAAAAGCAGGAACATTGGTTGCAAAAACATATCCTGCCCAAATTGATTTGAGCTATGCAAAATCCAGCAGCACTACTTATGTATCGAATGTATTAGGATTATTAGAAGGAACTGATAAAAAAGATGAGTACGTAGTATTGTCTTCGCATTATGACCATGTGGGTAAAAGAGGCGACAGTATTATTTATTATGGTGCTGATGATGATGGTAGTGGTACCACCGGAATTCTTGAATTGGCGCAAGCTTTTGTTGAAGCTAAAAAAGCAGGTAAAGGCCCCCGCAGAAGTATTTTATTTATTACTGTAAGTGGAGAAGAGAAAGGATTGTGGGGAAGTGAATACTATGCCAACAACCCGGTTTATCCATTGGATAAAACAACTGTTGATCTGAACATTGACATGATTGGCCGTATTGGTACAGAATATTTGAAGGATAAAGATTCAACCAACTATGTATATATTATCGGAGATGATAAATTGAGTAGCGAACTGGCTCCTATTACCGACCAGGTAAATAAAACCTATGTAAAAATGAAGCTGGATCGTAAGTACAATGACCCGAACGATCCGAACCGATTTTATTTCCGCAGCGACCATTACAATTTTGCAGAAAAAGGCGTTCCGATCATCTTCTATTTTAATGGGGTACATGCGGATTATCACAAACCAACTGATACACCTGATAAAATAAACTACCCGATGATGGCCAAACGGGCACAACTGGTATTTTATACCGCTATGGAAATGGCGAATAAAGAGGAAATGCTAAAACGGGATATAAAGCTGGAAAAGCCTAAAGGCTTCTAAAACAAGTTTTAAAAGAGAGCCTCCCAGAAATGGGAGGTTTTTTTATGAGTTATCCCTACTGTGCAACCCTTTCTTCTACTAATCCGTTCTTATAAGCGAAAACTACTTCCTTTTCCATCGAACATTTGATCCCTACCTTTCTTTATATAAAAACCCCGGTTTAAACCGGGGTTTTGTTTTTATTTTTTAAGTTCTTCCAGCCATTTTTTGTGACTCTTTGATAATTCCTTTTTGGTCTGACATCTGCTAATATGTTCACTATATTCTTTTATTTTATCATCATTTAGTGTCACTAACATTGCTTTTTCATAGCAACTAATCGCTTCATCAAAATTTAGTTTAAGTTCTTCCATGAAACCAAACTTTGCATGCACCCATGATTTTTCAATAACGGGGATGCCAAAACACTTTTGTAATAATTCGGTCAATTCCTCAAACCTCTCCATATCGGTAAGCAAGGTTGCATAATTGCTATAAGCATGAGGATAGCTAGGATTTCCTTTAATACTAGCTAAATAATAAGCCTCGGCTTTTTTATAATCTTCAAGCTGTGTTTTCGATAACCAACCCAACGAATTTAATGTTGGTCCGTTACCTGGCTCTTCCATCAAAATATTTTCATATTTCCGAAAAGCCTCTGTGTAATTATTATTTCTGATATCAGCCTCAGCTTCCAGGTATAATTCCTCTAACTGCGAATTCATAAAATTAAATTTTACCAACCCAACACCCATGCAAAAATTAATGGTGCCACAATCGTAGCATCACTTTCTACAATGAACTTAGGTGTATTAATATCGAGTTTACCCCAGGTAATTTTTTCGTTGGGCACTGCACCGGAATAAGAACCATAAGAAGTAGTACTGTCGCTTATCTGGCAGAAATAACTCCAGAAAGGTACATCATGCCACTCCAAATCCTGGTACATCATCGGCACTACGCAAATTGGAAAATCACCTGCAATACCACCACCGATCTGGAAAAAACCAACTCCCTTACCAGCGGAATTGTTGCGGTACCACTCCGTTAACCATACCATGTATTCAATCCCGTTTTTAACGGTGCTTGCCTGTAATTCTCCTTTTACTACATAGCTGGCAAAAATATTTCCGGTAGTACTGTCTTCCCAGCCGGGTACTACAATCGGAATATTTTTTTCTGCCGCTGCTACTACCCAACTGTCTTTAGGGTCAATTTCATAATACTGTTTCAGTTCGCCGCTTTGAATAGTCTTGTATATAAATTCATGCGGGAAAAAACGTTCGCCTTTTGCTTCTGCATCTTTCCATTGCTTTACCAAATGTTTTTGTAAACGACGGAATGCTTCTTCTTCCGGAATACAAGTATCCGTAACACGGTTATAATGATTTTCTAAAAGATCCCATTCTGCCTGTGGTGTTAAGTCACGATAGTTTGGAATTCTTTTATAATGTGAGTGAGCTACCAAATTCATCACATCTTCTTCCAGGTTAGCACCGGTGCAACTAATGATATCAACTTTTCCCTGGCGTATCATTTCGGCCAGTGAAATTCCCAACTCACCAGTACTCATAGCACCAGCCAGGGTTACCATCATTTTGCCACCTTCCAGCAAATGTTTTTCATAGCCTTTGGCTGCATCCATTAATGCGGCTGCATTAAAATGGCGGTAATGGTGTTCAATAAATTGTGAAACAGGTCCTTTGTTCATGTTACTACTTGTTTTAAATCGCCTTCAGATCACAATAGAGTGAGACTTTGCGGAATGAATTGCAAAAGTAAGGTTTTGTAAAAAAAGTAAAGCCCCGTCTTCTCTGCTGAAGAACGGGGCTAATTTACCACACACCAAAACTATGCTTAAGCTTTTCTTACTTTTTTATACACTTCCCAATCTTTACCACCGGCTGCATGTAATACAATTTTCTTGTCTGCATTTTCCAGGGTGATATAATAATCCGTTCCACCATTTTTGGCCACTTCAAATAAATCACTCACCCAAAAATCGCTGTAGTTTTTCTTCAGGCTATTTTGCAAGGTCATCGACAATGCGTTAGGAGTTAAATTGCGGGTAAGTCCCAGCAAATCCCCTTCCTCATTATAATAGGCAAAAACATAAGCTCCATTATAATTAAATGTCGCTGTATATTGATCTTCTCCAATTGACCATTCTACATCTTTAGCGGTTGAAAATTCTGTATTAAAAGCCTCTAATACTTTAGGGGCAACTTTTTCTTCGCCGGCAAATGCACATACAGTGGTTAAAGCGATTGCCAGTGTCATCATCATCTTTTTCATAATTATTAATTGAAAGGTTAAGGTTACTAATTGATTTTTGTTTACTTGCTCTGTGTGACGGTACAAATGTAGATTAGGTTACATCCCACTACAAGCCAATTGTGATTAATGGAGTGCTATGTTAACTGCTGTTAACACAGGTTACTGAATAAGTGCCGCCTGCCATATTTAAATACCACTTATCCGTTTCATTGTACTGCTTAACGATTCCTTTACAATTTGGAAATATGAAATAATATTTAGACATTTGTCTAAATATGTAACTATCCGCCACTAATGAACAGCGTATTTAAAGCCTTGAATGATCCTACCCGGCGGGAGATACTGCAATTGCTGCAGCAAAAGGATATGACAGCAGGGGAAATAGCTGACCAGTTTAATATGTCATTCCCCAGCATATCGCACCATCTTGATTTGCTGAAGCAGGCCAAGCTGGTGATAGCAGAGAAAGAAGGACAGTACGTTTACTATTCATTAAATACAACAGTGGTAGATGACATATTAAAATGGCTCATGCAGTTTAAAACCAAAAAAAAGTAAACACATGAACAATATTATTTCAAAACTAGTGTGGCTTTTTATTATAGCACCTGCTATTTATTTAGCTATTATTTGGAATCGTTTACCAGATACAGTTGCCATGCATTATGACTTACAGGGCAACCCGGATCGCTTTGGAAGTAAGAAAGAATTGATTGGCCTTACAGCTATTCTTATCGGTGTAAACATTCTTGTATACTTTCTACTCACTAATATTTATCGTATTGATCCTAAAAAATATGCAGCCGACAATAAAGACCGCTTACGCAGGATAGCATTTGCCGTTGTAATTTTTATGTCTGCACTTTTATCTCTTATAATTTACAGTAGTACGCAAGGCAATATTAAATTAGACGCCGGAATAATATTCAGCGGGACAGGATTGTTATTTGCAGTCATAGGCAATTATCTACCTAATCTTAAGCCGAATTATTTTGCAGGCTTGCGACTACCGTGGACATTGGAAAATACAGATAACTGGAGAAAAACCCATGCTCTTGCAGGAAAACTGTGGTTTGCCGGGGGATTGTTTCTTGCTGCTATTTGTCTTTTTTTACCAACTACTATTTCAATCATTATCTTTTTTGTGGTAATGACCGTAATAACAATAATTCCCTGCGTTTACTCCTACAGACTATATAAAGCCCAAAAAGAAAATCAATGAGTGTGTTGTAACTTTTATCCGGGTTCGTTCGTATTAGCAAATTAACCTTACCCGGGTTTGATATAACTTTATCGCATGAACTACCTGGCTCATGCATACTTGTCTTTCAATCAACCCGGCATACTTACCGGTAATATGATCAGCGATTATGTAAAAGGCAAAAAAAAATTTGAGTACCCTACAGAAGTACAACAAGGAATATCTCTTCACCGGGCTATTGATACATTTACTGATGAACATGCTGCCACTAAAGAAGCGAAAGAAATTTTCAGGCCGGCTTACCGGCTTTATAGCGGCGCCTTCGTTGATGTAGTATATGATCATTTTTTGGCAACGGATGCCAATGAATTTTCTGAAGAGTCATTACTTGATTTTTCGCAGCAGGTGTACAATACACTTGATGATTATACGGCACATTTGCCTGAAAAGTTTGCTAGCAGCTTTCCGTATATGAAGCAGCATAACTGGCTGTATAATTACCGAACCCTTTGGGGAGTTGAAAAAAGCCTGGGCGGTGTAGTAAGAAGGGCAACCTATTTAACCGAAAGTGATACTGCTTTTTCTTTATTTGAACAACACTCCCAACTTTTACAGCGCTGTTACCGTCATTTTTGGGCTGACCTTAAGCCTTTTGCCAAAAAGCAATTTGAGCTTCTCCAAAACAATACTGCCGGGAATATGTAATAATATGGTGCAAGCCTCATAAACAAATCATTTATTTTTGCAAATACACCTTAACACATGAAAAAAGCTATCTCACTTGTTATTCTCTTTCAACTATTTTTTATTTGCCTGCTGGCCCAAAACAGTTCCATGCCTCCGATTGATAAATCGCCGATGGACATGAGTTATTACCCAAACAACTATCCTGTTTTGAAAATACAGGATAAAATAACAGAGCCAGTTGTAGCAAGAGTAATTTATAGCCGTCCTCAAAAAACAAACAGACCCATTTTTGGCGGGTTGGTTAAATATGGCGAACTATGGAGACTGGGAGCCAACGAAGCCACCGAAATAGAATTTTACAAGAATGTAAAAATTGGTGGTAAGAAAATTTCCAAAGGTCGCTATACGTTATATGCCATAGCGAATGAAGATAGCTGGACGATGATCCTGAATTCAGACACCGACACCTGGGGTTCTTTCAAGTATGATGTAAAAAAAGATGTAGTAAGAACAACCATACCAGTACAAAAAACAGATGTATCACTTGAGTCATTAGCGATGTCATTCGAAAAAACCACTTTGGGCTTTAACCTTGTTATTGCCTGGGATTATATCAAAGCATCACTACCCATATCATTTTAAATGGATGGTGGCAGCAAATAAACCATAAAGACCTACGATGAAAATATCAATTACTGCTTTATCATTTTTATGGGTTTTGTTTTTTTTGTCCTCTTGTAAAAGCAAGGATGAAAAGACAACTACACCTGCTACCACGGTGCATGCAAAAGATAGCGCTGCTATTATTCAACCAGAAAATGCATTAAATCCATATGCACCGGTGGATCTTTCACCAATGGACATGAGTTATTATCCGCCAGATTATCCAAAAATAAAAATGGCTAATCCCGGGTCGCCAGCTCCAAAAGCCCGGGTCGTATATAGTCGTCCGCATTTGCAAGGCCGGCCACTATTTCCTGCTATTTTAAAATATGATTCTGCCTGGAGGCTGGGTGCTAATGAGTCTTCGGAGTTACAATTATATAGCGATGCAACTATACAGGGCAAAATAGTTAAAGCGGGGCGGTACATTATTTATTGTATTCCCAAACCAGATACATGGGTCATTATTTTAAATTCCAATACGGATAGCTGGGGCCTCCATCATGATGTTTCAAAAGATGTGGCAAGTTTTGTAGTTCCTGCCATCAAAACAAAGCAACGTATTGAATACTTCACCATGATTTTTGAAAAGAAAGCCGAAGTGGTAGAGCTACTAATGGCATGGGATAATGTGGAAGCAAGATTGCCGATTAATTTCTAGACAATTATTTTACCAGCGATAGTTTTTCATGTCTCGGCTGTTGCGAACTTGTTCTGTTCTTATTTTTCTTTTAGGCAAAGAAAATAAGAATCTCCGTTCATCTTTCTGTACATTGTGCAGCAAGTAACGGCCACTCAAAACCAGCAATAAAAAACCCGAAACTATTACGGATATTTACAACATGTGTGGCATTGCTGGTATAATACAATCAAATCCCAATGAACGAGGCTTAGTCCATCTTAAAAAAATGACAGATGCATTAGCCCATCGTGGACCAGACGGCGAAGGCTTGTGGCAGAACGAAGCGAATAATGCTTTACTCGGCCATCGCAGACTTTCCATTATTGATTTAACTACGGCAGGGCAGCAACCAATGCTGTACATGAATCGCTATACGATCATCCATAACGGTGAAATTTATAATTACGTTGAATTAAAAGAAACACTTTATCAAAAAGGCTACCGCTTCCAATCGCAAACTGATACCGAAATAATTGTAGCTGCATACGATTGCTGGCAAGATGAATGTGTCGATCATTTTGACGGTATGTTTTCTTTTGCAATCTGGGATGAAAAAGAACAACAACTTTTTGCAGCAAGAGACCGGTTTGGCGAAAAGCCCTTCTTCTATTATTTTGATGGACAGCAATTAGTATTCGCATCAGAAATAAAAGCTTTATGGGCGGCAGGAGTAGAGAAAATTGCCAACCAAAAGATGCTGTTCAATTTTATCACTATCGGTTATACTGATAATCCGGCAAAACCAGAAGAAACTTTTTATGAGAATATTCAAAAACTTCCTCCTGCTTCATGTTTATATTATTCGTTGCAAGAAAAAGAATTAAATATTGAACAATACTGGTATATTGATCCTGAAAATCAAAATAAAAAAATAAAAGATGTTGATGCTATGGAGCAGTTTGGCAACCTGTTCGCAACATCCGTAAAAAGAAGATTAAGAAGTGATGTTTCTATTGGCACTTCGTTAAGCGGCGGATTGGATAGTTCTTCTGTTATAGCGGCTATAATTGATGCAAAATATCTGCCTTACCACCCCCAAGCTTTTACGGCCATTTTTCCTGGCTTTGAAAAAGTAATGCCTGTTATTGCTCCCTATAAGCTTTTTTCCCGGGAATTCAGGAAAGAAGGCAGTGTTATAAAAATAAATAAAAATTTTGAGATAGGCGGGAAAAGAATAGTTATTGTCGCCG
>CAZXMP010000133.1:0-8962 GCA_964641575.1 uncultured Chitinophaga sp.
GCTTTATACTGTTGCTGCATCGGGGCTGCTTGTAACAAGCTCCTGCACCAAAAAAATTGAAGAAGCATATTTAAATCCTAACGCATTGGTAAAACAACCTATTGAACAGCTTTTACCTGGCGTTATTGCCAATATGGTAGTTTCGGCCTCCGCCAATGGTAATTTTTACGGCACCCAAAGAGACGGCACTTATATTGGACGTTATATTCAAAATTTTGCGCAAAACTCAACCGGAAGCCAGTACGACCAGATGGGTGATAATTTTGTAAATAACAGTGACCTCTTAGGTGATGTGTGGGCAATGCACTATTATGGACATGGTCAAAATATAAGCCGCATTATAGAATGGGGTACCGAAGAAAAGAAATGGGATTATGTAGGGGTTGCACATGCCATCAGGGCCTGGGGATTTTTAACGGTTGCTGATATTCATGCTAATGCAATTATAGTAACTGAAGCATTTCGCCCTGATCTTCTAACATTCAAATATAACGAGCAGCAGGAAGGTTACCAGGAAACGATCAGGTTATCCAGACTTGCAATTGACTATTTATCAAGAACAGGTGATGGTGTAAGTCAGGCCAATCTTGCTTTAGGTGATAAATATTTTAATAACGGTGATGTTAACAAATGGAAAAAGTTTGTGTATGGTGTAATGGCAAGAGCATTTCATCGCTACTCTAACAAAGCAGAATATGCTCCTGACTCCGTAGTGAAGTATTGCGATTTGGCAATGCAAACCAACGCTGAGAATGCAAACATCACCTGGTCGGGTGCCGGCTTAGCTGGTACTTTTAGCTGGTACAGCCCTACCCGTGGTAATGCAAACGGATTTCGCCAGGGAAGATTTATCGCCAATCTTATGTCGGGTATAAATAGTATGTTCCTTACCAATACTGTTGACCCCCGTGCAGCGTATATCATTAGGGAGAATCCAAATGGCACTTATAAGGGAATTCGTCCTAACAAAGGAGCTGATGGTTTAGTGACTGCAGACCAACCGAATAATTTCTTTGGAGGTATTTTCAGCAGCACTGCCGCTCCTGCTAATGATGATAACGCCAGGTATGTATTTAAGAATACACCTATCTGGCCAATAATGACAGCCAGCGAAATACAGTTTTTAAAAGCAGAAGCCTTATTACGGAAAGGTGGTAACGCAGGTGCAGCACATACAGCATATGTAAAAGCTTTGAATTTACATTTCGATCAGTTGATCAGTGATTACCAGGTATCAGTTCCGCCAGCTTTACAAATTACACCAGCTTCCCGTGCAGCATTTTTTGCTAACCCAATTAATGTTCCTCCTGTTGGTAGCTTAACGCTATCCCATGTAATGATGCAGAAATATATTGCTTTATACATCTGGGGAGTTATAGAAACCTGGGTTGATATGAGAAGGTATCATTATACTGATCTTGACCCGATAACCGACCAGCAGGTTTATAGTGAATTTACATTGCCAACCGGCACTGATTTATATATCCGCAACCTGGGTAAACCAACTTATCGCCTGAGACCAAGATACAACTCGGAGTATCTGTATAACGTAGATGAGCTAAACAGGGTTGGTGCATTTGCACAGGATTATATAACAGTAAGGCCATGGTTTGCTGAGTAAAAAACAAGTATCAGATAATTACTAAAAAACTAACAGATGAAATCAATTAAAAAATATATAAACGGGGCCGCTGCTCTTGTTGTAAGTGGGATGCTGTTAAGCTCCTGCGAAAAAACATTTGACACAACAGTTCCCTTAAACGCCGGGTTAGATAACAATGCCATTGTGCAAGTATATATGGCTACCGTAAATACGGCCCGTAATTATGTGTATGTAGACTCTAAACCAGTAACCGGTGCTGCAATGGTGCTCGGAAGTGTTTTTCCTACAACAGGGTATGGTTTTAGTGTTCCCAGCGGACCAAGAGCCTTCGTGGTGAAAGATACTTTAACTGCCAGTACACAGGTTCCTATTTCGTTTGCACAGGATTTAAAAGCAAACAGGCATTATACAATATTTATGTATGACACTATTAGTTCTCCTAAACAAAAAATAGTTGAAGATAATATTGTAGCTATTGCTGATACAACTGCCAGATTACGATTTGCCAATTTTGTGTATTCAAAAAATGCTATTCCTGCATTTGATGTTTATTCTGCCAATAAAAAGGCTAATGTATTTACTAATGTTCAGGTAACGGATATCACTGATTTTATACCTTACGAAACAAACAGGACTGATACATTTTATTTGAGACCTACAGGTACATTAACAAACTTGCAGAATATTACACCACCTACCCCTGCACCAGGTAATGTGTTAACCACTATTTCTTTTGCTGTTACTCCAAGAGAAAAAAGACATTATACATTAATTTTCAGAGGTAGTTATGCTACCATCTTAACGAATGCAACACAGGTAAGAGGATTTGGATTTATGACGAACTATTAAAAGGAATGATAAATCGTAATAAAAAAGCTGCTCAAATTTGAGCAGCTTTTTTATTACCTAACCATTTACTTATCCAAAGAAGATATAGGCCATTGCAATTGCAGTAATTATTCCTGCTAAATCCGCCAGCAGCATGGTACTAACTGCATACCGGGTATTTTTAATTCCTACCGCACCAAAATAAACAGCGATAATATAAAAAGTAGTATCAGATGAACCTCTGAATACGGAAGCAAGGTTACCGGCAAAAGAATCTGCTCCATGTGCATTCAACGTATCAATCATGATTGCTCTTGCTCCACTCCCACTTAAAGGTTTTATTAATGCCGTAGGAAGGCTATCAACGATTCTTGTATCACCATTCAATAAAACAAAGAGTTGCTTAATACTATCCATTACAAATTCAAAAGCACCGCTATTTCTTAGCAAGCTGATAGCAACTAATAAACCTACGAGGTAAGGAATAATTCGTACGGCTGTTTCAAACCCATTCTTCGCACCGTCTATAAACGCATCAAAAATGTTTATTTTTTTGTAGATGCCGCCCAATACAATTAATAAAAAGATCAGCAGGATAATTCCATTGCTCAAACTGCTGGAGAATAACTGAACACCTTGCACATCCAGCGAACGGATATAAAAAATCAATGCCGCAATCACAGAAGTAATACCCAACACCCAAAGCATTATCGTAGCCTCGAATACTTTGATACGCTGACGATACGCTACGATCATCATCGCAGTAATAGTGGCAACAAATGTGGCGATCATACAGGGAATAAAAATAGAAGTTGGTTGAGCCGATTTTAACGCTACCCTGTCAGCAATAATACTTACCGGAATCAATGTTAACCCCGAAGCATGCAGGCATAAAAACATCAGTTGCGCATTAGAAGCCCTTGTTTTATCTGGATTGATTTCCTGTAAACTTTCCATTGCCTTAATACCAAAAGGCGTAGCCGCATTATCAAGCCCCATTAAGTTGGCGGAGAAATTCATCAGCATATGTCCCATGGATGGATGATTCTTGGGCACTTCCGGGAAGATGCGGGAAAAAAATGGTCCGATGATTCTCGACAAAAACCTGACTCCGCCAGCCGCTTCAGCTATACTCATAAAACCCATGAATAAGGCCATGATACCGATCAACCCAATACATAAGTTCACCGCATCTTTTGCAGTTTCAAAAACTCCGTTGGCAGGAAGCAGTTTGTAAGCCGTATAGCTCTCTCCTGTCTTGTAAATTTTTTCTTTTCCCCAAACAGCAGTTTTCGAAATGCTTAATTGGGTATGAATGGAAGCCGGCACCATTGCAGAATCTAGTTTTCTCGTGGAAACAGTATCAGAGTTTTTTCCTGTTACCAGTTGACTAAAAAGTCCCTGCTGTCCCGGTTGAAAAACAAATTTGCAGGCAGCTACCAGCAACGCTACGATGATAAATCCTGTCCAAATTCTACTTAAAGCCATAATTAGTTCTTAGTTTATAGTTTGGGCCTGCCTGTCGGCAGACAGGGTTTGAAGTTAAGGAGTTTCATCAAAGCTTTTGGCATCTTCTCCAGATGCTGATTTCACTTATCTTTGCACCCCTTTAACCCTATTTGCTATTCAGAGGATCGAACTATAAACAAAAAACAACAAACTATAAACTCATCATGGCTTTACAAGCAGGAATTGTGGGATTACCCAACGTAGGAAAATCAACTCTTTTTAATGCTGTTAGTAACAGCGCAAAAGCACAGGCTAGCAACTATCGATTTTGCACTATTGATCCAAACGTTGGCCTGGTTGATGTGCCAGATGCCCGGTTAAACAAATTGGCTGAGCTGGTAATTCCCGATCGTATCGTTCCAACTCAAATTGAGATCGTTGACATTGCAGGTCTCGTTCGTGGTGCCAGCAAAGGCGAAGGATTGGGCAATAAATTTCTTGGTAATATTCGTGAAGTGGATGCTATCATCCATGTGATCCGTTGTTTTGAAGATGAAAATGTATTGCGGGAAGAAGGCGCCATCAACCCGGTGAGTGATAAAGAAATTATCGACACCGAACTGCAATTGAAAGATTTAGATAGTGTAGAAAAGAAAATACAGAAAACAGAAAAGCAATTAAAATTAGACCCGAAATACAAAGCGGAATTGCAAACACTGATAAAATGTAAAGAACATTTAGAGCAAGGAAAAAGTATCCGTGCATTGGATCTGGATAAAGAAGAAAAATTAGCGATCGCTGATCTGTGTTTGCTAACCGATAAACCCGTTTTGTATGTAGCGAATGTTGATGAACCATCTATGCATACCGGCAATAAATTTTCCGATGCATTGAAAGAAGCCATCAAACATGAAAAAGCGGAAGTGATCATTATGAACAATAATATTGAAGCACAGATAGCGGAAATGGAAAGTGCAGACGATAAACAGTTGTTCATGGAGGAATATAAAATGACCGAGCCTGCATTAGACCGTTTAATTCATTCAGCCTATAAACTACTCAATCTCTATACTTATTTTACTGCAGGTGTGCAAGAGGTAAGAGCCTGGACAATTCATGAAGGCTGGAAAGCACCACAAGCTGCCAGTGTAATTCATACTGATTTTGAAAAAGGCTTTATCAAAGCTGAAGTTATCGGCTACGATGATTTTATTCAATACGGTTCTGAAGCTGCTTGCCGAGAAGTAGGTAAATTGAGGATTGAAGGGAAAGAATACATTGTGAAAGATGGAGATGTGATGCATTTTAGGTTTAATGTGTAAAGCCCCTGTAAAATTTCCTTATTGTAAGTTTTCTAATTCCCTAAAGGGAGAATAAAACAGTTCTTTATTGAAAAAATTACTTTTAAGGAATTATAGAAAATTTATAATGAATCTTTGATCTAAACCTCCCCTTTAGGGGGAAGGTGGCTAAAACAAGGCCGTTATTGATGCTCTTCCAACATGCACCGTTTTAGCACTACCAGCTTTTCTTCCATCATATAAGAAACTCAACTCAAGATTATTGAGTAGACGTTTGCTCAGTCCTAATGACCATAAATAGTTTTTACCTGGCAACAATCCATCCAACATAATATAACTAACCGTTGTATTAGCAGGAGCTTTATAATCAATATTATTAAAAGTAAACTTGCCGGTAACAGAACTACTTTGCAGGATATTGTATTTGGATTCGATATTGATAGAATTAGATGTAGATTTTTCGCCGCCATACAAAGGCTTATTTTTTTTACTATCAAATTTGTAACTACTCACTAACCTGAATGCAGTTTTCCGGATAAATGTAAGCGAAGGTTCTACGCTGTAAATATCAAGCTGAAAATTCCTATTAGCAAATTGTGGCGTAAGCAAAGTATTCTCTCCTTTTTTCCCATTAATACTAAGCAATAAACTACGGCTAATATTCCAGCGCCACTTTATCAACCAGTCATTCAATTTGCGGCTTTCGTAACCATAAGTAAGTAACGATTTGCCTGTATTGCGAAGGTTAGTCAAATCAACACCCCATTTACTACTAAAGCGATTAAATGACACAGTATTTAATAACACTGTATTCAGCGTAATCAATGCAGTATCATTTACTGAATACTTGAAGGGATTAAATTCGAAACTTCCCTTTGCAATCGATTTTTTATTTGTTTGTAATGATGTAATAACATTCAGATTAGATAAGAACTTTTTAAACCCTTTGAGATCAGCCGCTCCTAAAAATGAACGGGGGCTGATATTCAAACTATAATTAAAGGCTGTATAGTTTGCCTTTATAAAATCATTTGTTGGGGTAAGTATGCGAATGAATTTTGCCTGGTCAACAAATGCCGCCAGTTCAAATTCATTCAACTGTTGCACACCATCACTATTATAATCTATCCATGCATATTGACCAGTACCAGCAGGAACTTCCAGGTAGGCAAAATCTCTTCGCTGTTCCTGCCCTGCCCCAACTTCATATAAAATATTTCCGGTCAATAATCCTTTCCATTCATTCATTACATATTCTGCCCGGCCTAAAATGGTTTCGTCTTCTTTTTGTTTTGAAATAGTACTGTCTAATATTTTAAGTCTCCGGAAAGTCGTATTCAGATAAAATTGCCGCTTGGGATTTGCCAGCAATTCTGTTTGTAAATTCAAATTAAGACTACGGTCACCTTTCACAAACAAATTTTTTACCGGGTATTTATCGGCACGACTAAAGAAAGTAATACCATACCTGTTTTTCTTTGCTTCATCCGACTTTAGATACACTGAATAACTATCGAAGGCGAAAGTTAGTGGTACCAATGTATCCGTTGCTTTATGCCGTGCTGCATTTTGTTCCAGCGCATAGCGAAAACCTAATCGCCAGTTTTTCAGTTGGCGTAGTTGTTTACTCAAATCAATAGCAGGCCGCAGGAACGTTCCCTTATCATTTAGCGAATTAAAATTGGTAATTATAAACTGGTTGTTGAACTGCCATCCTTTAACCATTCCTGAGTGATAAACTGCATTTTGAATTCCGTTGTATTTGTCGCTTCGCCGGTAATTAGTAAACTGGTAAGAAACAGCATGATTGTTTTTATCCTTTAATCCAGTTGATGCCCGGATAATATTCTCATCCACCGGAATTGGAATGGGTAGCAATGGCAATCCCCAGTCTCTTGTAAATTCCACCGTACGCAATCTTTCCAGCGGTCTGAATTTTCGTTGCACATATTCATAATCAAGAGCAGTATTTAACCGGAGGTTTTTTGCAGCCCGCAAAATTTTATTATTACTTAATTGAAACTTACCGGCCCAACCTCTGTCATCTCCGTCATCAATTTTTGAAAAAGTATTTACATCTGTACTGCTGGTTGCAATTTCTGTTTTTAGTAAAGTGTTTTTATCAATAATATAATCAACCCCCAGGTTAATTAGCTGTTGCTTTTTAGGGGTTACTAATATTTGCACCGGCTCATAATTACCCTGTCTTGCCAAACCAATTGGTGCCACATACCGATATACTTTTCCATTGGCTCCATTAAAATCCGGAATATAATTTCCATTGCCTTGCCCCACTTCTACAAATGACAAATTGTATTGCGCAACTAAAGGATCGGTTGAATATTGATAGATGGAATCCGGGCCAATATAAATTTTCTCATATAAAATTTTGCCAGCCGCAAACGTATCAATAACAGCTGCCGGGTAAAATGCTCGTTGAATACTATCACCAAGATTCGCCAGGAATTGTTTCTGTTCCGTATCTAGCACCTGGTTAATTGAAGAATTTTTTGCATCGCTGTTATTAAAAGCCCCGATTCTAATTTTCAGCTTGTTATTCACTTCAAATTCCTGCGAAAGATAGAGGTTCGCATTTAAAAAATTCCGGTCGGCATATTCAAACTCTACTTGTATGCGGCTGTCTTTGGTGATCATTCTTTTTGGAGTAAAAGTTATTTCAGCCGAATTATAATTGATCACATAATCCTGGTCTTCTCCCCGCTGCAACAATTCACCATCAATAAAAACCCTTTCTGTATTAGCTAGTACAATAAAAAAGAATTCGCTGTTGGCACCTCGCAAACGATACGGCCCCTGATTGCCTTCCAACGCATCAATAATATTGCGGGTAAATTTCCCTTTGTCTACTTAACCACTCACCAATGTTTTTGATACTACATTTTTTGAAAGCCGGTTCGTTGTTTGAAAAGATACTCCCTGCAATCGCTTATAAAAATTCAAGAAATAAGTTTGATTCTGCCGTATATCAATATCACCTAAATTAAGTTGCCAGTTCCTTTTTTTAAATTGAAGGAACACCTGGTCAAATTCATTTAACTGCTGCGTGTTGCCATCTGGTTGTATTGGAATGTTATTATCAGTAATGGCGGCTTGTATTTCAATGCTATCACCCAGCATACCACTTAACTGTAAGTTTAAGGTAGAATTCAATACCGCATCCTGGCTATTACCAAACCCAACTTGTCTGCCAAAACTGCCTTCCGCTTTTAATGTTCCAAAATCAAAAACACCCCGTTGCGCATTGGTTTGTCCGTTGTTGAATTCGTAAGGCTTCACATAAAAATTGTTCATGATACTATCGAATCGCATACGTTGAGCCACTGGATCAAGTCGAAATGGAAATACACGATAGGTAATAGTAATGCTATCGAGGTTTGGTTTCCTTTTCCAATACAGAATTGCTTTTATAAAATCCAGCCGGTAATCTTCTGCAGCAACATTTGCAATGGAAATACTATTGGGAATGATGCTGATGCTATCCAATACTAAACTGTCTGTGGTAAGTTTTACTATTTTCTGCCGGAGGTTAGAGATTGGTGTTGGTGTTCCGGCGATAGGAAACTGGGCACTGCTTCGAACGGAAACGAATGTCAAAAAAAAGATAACGGATATTCTACCTAACCAACTCAATAGCAGTGCATTTAGCTAAAAATCGTAAAACTTTGCCTTTTTATTGCCTTAAAGTTATACTATCGTGTTAATTACGGAAAAAGGCTCAAATTTGATTCAAAATCAGCCTTAATAAGCATTCTATGCGGAC
>CAZXMP010000133.1:8972-10607 GCA_964641575.1 uncultured Chitinophaga sp.
AAATAAATATCCAATTCTCACCTTAACCTGTCTTTTGCTGTCATTATCCGTTGTTGCACAAGAAAAAAGCAAAGTTCTACCAACAGGATATTCAAAATCTGTTTCCGTTGGTGTCAAAATCGCTTTAGGAGAGTTTTCAGCAACTCATCCCATTGGTGTTGGCGCAAATTTTACCTGGAGCAAAAACCGATTAGGTTTGATGGATAAGAAACCATCGAAAGCTTTTGGTTTTATAGCAGATGGTGGCATCGATTATTATTTTGGCACCAAAGAAACGGTTAGCTCATTTCCATACCAATACAACAACTTTATTTATCTCCACACCTATGCCGGCATTATTTACAATCTATGTAAAAAGGGAAATATTAATCTTACAACCGGCCCTGCATTGGGATTAGAAGGCGGCTACACTACTTTTTTTTGGGGAGCTAATTTGGGAGGCGCATATTATGTCAATGAAAAAATTGCCATCACTCCTGCTATTCAATTTATGAAAGACCCGGAGAGCTATGATCCGTTATTATCAATTGCGATAAAAGGAAGTTGGGCATTTTAGAATTAAAAAAGCCCTTCGTTAAAAGGGCTAAAAAAATATTTAGTTTGTCAGCTTTAGTACTACTATCGGCTGTGGTTGCGTCGCACTCTTGTACTTCATTAACACAGATGAGCATTTTCAAATACTCCGAAATAAAACGATCCATCATTCAACTCATTTTAATCCGGTAATCTGCGGTTTATTTATCGGAGGCTGCACCAGCCATCATATACTCCCTGTTCAGTCTCGCAATATTCTCAATAGAAATTTCCTTCGGACAAACTGCTTCACAAGCACCAGTGTTAGTGCAAGCACCAAAACCTTCTTTATCCATCTGCGCCACCATGTTCATAGCCCTTGTTTTTCTTTCAGGACTTCCTTGAGGCAATAGAGCCAAATGAGAAACTTTAGCCGACACGAACAACAAAGCCGAAGAGTTTTTACAAGCCGCTACACAAGCACCGCAACCGATACATGCTGCTGCTGCAAAAGCTGCATCTGCATTATCTTTATTAATAGCTATTGCATTGGCATCTACTGCATTACCAGTGTTAACTGAAATATATCCTCCGGCCTGAATGATACGATCAAATGCAGAACGGTCTACCACCAAGTCCTTTATTACAGGAAATGAATTAGCTCTCCATGGTTCTATAACAACCGTATCGCCATCCTTATATGCTCTCATGTGCAACTGGCAAGTTGTGTTTGCATGCCATGGTCCGTGCGGACGACCATTGATATACATGGAACAGGCGCCGCAAATACCTTCCCGGCAATCATGGTCGAAAGCGATCGGATCTTTGCCTTCGCTGATCAACTCTTCATTTAATACGTCAATCATTTCCAGGAAAGACATTTCAGAAGAAATGTTCTTTACGGGATAGGTTTCAAATCTTCCTGAATCACTTGCATTTTTTTGTCTCCAGACTTTCAACGTAAGATTCATCATGTAATGTTCCATAAACCAATTTTAGAACGCTGATAATTAAAATTTGTATGATTGTCGCAGGTTATCATCATGATAACCTGCGTTCACTTTTATTTGTAAGACCGTTGCGTCGGCTTCGCCACTTCAAAATTTAGTTGCTCCTTATGCC
>CAZXMP010000134.1:0-10442 GCA_964641575.1 uncultured Chitinophaga sp.
TTTAAGCATATCTTTTACAATGATCTGCCCGTATTCATGACTCAGGCTTTCTGTAGATACCGGATCGAATGACTGGCTTTGCACGGAATAAAGCAGCGAATTAGATACGAGATCATAAAAATTACTTTCCCAGAAGTACTTGGTATCTATTACATAATAGCCGGCAGAATAAATCCGTTCATTTGTGGTTTGATAGTATCCATAAAAACTATTGTGATAAATATAGTAAGAGGAATTTGTCATTTTGCCGGGAACATAATATTTTTCCTTTTGTTTATCGAGCAATGTTACGGTCAGCACGGCATCAACTCCCGAATTCCGGAGTTTGGCAATGGCCTCTTTCTCATTTAGTCCTTCGAAAGTTTTGGGATTGTATTCTTCGCAGGAGCATATGGCATCGTAACCCAGTTCTTTCAGATCTCCAACCATATGCTGCTCCATTTTTTCACGAACGGTACGGTCTGCATCACGAATCAGACCCAGTACTACAATTTTATTGTATTTTTTTGGCTGCACATCAGGTGCTTTCCACGAACTGGTGATGCGGGATGTTGGCCCACAACTCCAAAACAGGAGCAAGGAGAAAGCAACTATTTTAAGTAAGTGTTTCATGTGTCTATTATTGTATTCAATAAGCAACTATTTTTACATTTCAAAAGATGAAAATTATAGATTCTTAAATCGGGAGTGCTAGTAACGGTATGCTGGTATGATAAGACATTTTCTTTGTCATACTTCGGTTGAAAATACTTTTTAAAAAGGTTCGTTTATGCGTTATCATGGCCACAATATCTATGTTGTTTTTGGTGATAAATTTTTCAATTGTTTTTTCGAACTTATCACCGTCCAGATGAATAAATTTAATTGCAACATTTTTATGAAGTGCTTGTATTTTTTTAGCATAGGTATAGCCGCTTCTCTCGACGGCTAAATAATCGGCAGCATTGGCTTCGTCAGCTTTTGTAAATTTTACAATATGTATTTCTGTATTGAACATTTCTGCCAGTTCAAATACCGGATTTATGGCAACATTGGTTCCCTCTGAAAAATTATTAATGGCCAGCAGCAATTTTGCCGGAGGGGTCCAGTTGCTAAGTAAGGGTACAGCAAGTAAGGGGATAGTTGTTTTACCGATCACACTTGCTGTTTTACTGCCCATAATTTTTTCTTTAGCTCCTGCATTTCCCAAGGTTCCCATAACAATCAAATCTGCCTTATTCTCTTTTGTGGCATGAAGAATCGTTTCGCTGATAAGCCCTTCGTATAATTTTATTTGGACTTTCACGGTTTCAGTACTTTCAATGCTCTTCTTCATCAACGAAAGCTTTCCTTTGGCTTCCATAATTATTTTTCGATTAAATTCTTTTTTAAGCGCCAGGTTATCTTTAAAGGTCAGCTCGAGCAAATCACAGGCATGTACCAGCACAATGGTTGCTTTTGCTTTCTTAGCTATTTGTACGGCTGTATCAAGTGCTTTGTCGGCATTGGGGGAAAAATCTGTAGGAACTAATATTCTTTTCATATATGTTAAATGAGTGAAAGTAAAAATAGAATGGATAAAAGTTAAGGTGAATGACAATAGTCAGCTGCCAGGTTGATTCTCATTACAACCATGATTTTTGGCTCAGAATAATTTGGTTTCCCGTTGAGTTGGTTTTATAAACAGTAAATTAGCTGTATTGAGCATATGAGCCAGAATAGAATTAAATTAATCCATGGCGGAAAGGAATATTTTGATCTGCTACTTGAGTTGATCCACAATGCTACTGAAAGCATTCACTTGCAAACCTATATTTATGATGATGATGAAACTGGTAGATTAATAGGAGAAGCGTTGAAAGCGGCTGCTATTAGGAAAGTGGCGGTTCATTTACTGGCAGATGGATATGCTTCAAAAGTGATGTCGAAGAAATTTATTGGTGAACTAAGAGATGCCGGAGTACAGGTGCGATTGTTTGAGCCACTACTCAGAAGTAAGTATTTTTATTTTGGCAGAAGGATGCATCAGAAGGTTTTTGTAGCGGATGCAAAATTTTCGATGGTGGGTGGAATCAATATCACTAACCGGTATAATGATATGCCCGGAAAGCAAGCATGGTTTGATTTTGCTGTGTATGCAGAAGGAGAAATTTCGAGAGATCTGTGTGTACTTTGCTGGAAAACATGGTATGGTTTCCCGTCTAAAATGGGCCTTACACCCTGCGAAGAGAAGCAGTTTTTATTTGATTTTACTAATCGGGAAGTCGCTACTGTAAGAATGAAGCGTAATGATTGGGTTCGCAGAAAGAATGAAATTTCTGAAAGCTTTTTTGATATGTTCAGGAATGCCAAATCGCATATTACAATTGTATGCAGTTACTTCTTACCGGGTACAACCATTCGCAATTTGCTAAGCAAAGCTGCCAGCCGTGGAGTAAAGATAAGAGTGGTTACTGCCGGGCCATCCGATGTGATGCTAGCGAAATATGCTGAACGCTGGCTCTATGATTGGTTACTGCGGCATAAAATTGAGCTGTATGAGTATCAGCCGGCTGTTTTGCATGCGAAGCTGGCTATATGCGATAGCGAATGGTTTACGATTGGCTCGTTTAATCTGAATAATGTAAGTGCTTATGCAAGTATCGAGTTGAATTTAGATGTGTATCATCCGGGTATCGCTACAAATACCGAACAATTCCTGAATGACATTATTAAAAAAGATTGTTTTCCAATTACTTTCAAATACCATGCACAATCAAAAAATATTTTCAAACAGTTTGTCCGCTGGTTCTCCTATCAAATTATACGGACGGTATTTTACATGCTTACTTTCTACTATACTCAAAAAAAATAATCATCATGTTACGAACTTAGCTTTCTAATATTCGAAACCATGATAACCTGCCTTGTTTAATAAATGGCTCATTTAAAAAACTTATTTAATTTTTCTTCAGCTCTGGCTGCCATTTTTTTTGCCAGCAACGTAATACCATAAGTAATTACACTTTTAACAACATTCTTATTGTCCAGATGAGATTCTATTTTCGCTTCCACCATATTATCCCATGCTTCTCTGGCTATGGAGGTTGGCTTTGCCGCTTCTTTTAATTCCCTCCAATTGCTATGGATTTTTTTTTCCAGGTTAACCCTGCGCTGCTTTAAATCCTTTTTCTCCAACTTTAATTGGTGTATACTTTTAATCTTCTTCATCGTCCGATAAAAATTGTTTAATTAATGCGTTCATTATTGGTAAGCGAATTAATTTTTCTCTGCCGGTCCATACCATGATTCCGATCAGCAAATACAATGTTGCCACTAACAGAAAACCTGCCCATGTATTGCCCAACCATTCTCCCAGCACCAGTGAAAGTGCAATGCCTGCGAATAGGAAAAATAAAAAAAGGATGGCCGCCAGCATAATGGCTGCCATAACATTCGCCACAAGTTTTGAAGTTTTTTCAGCTATACTCAGCTTGGCGGATTCAATACGGGTGTTTACGTATTCTTTTACATTGTCAGCCATTTCTTCCGCTTTGGCAAATATGTTTTCCATGTAATAATTTTCAAAGTTTAACAATTATTCATTTTCAAACCGGCCTGTTTTTTCAGTAATTATTATCCGGTAAATAATGGGTTTAATATTGCCGGGAGAACGGGGGTGAACTCTTTGTTCCGAAATTTCGGGAGGAATAGCAGTTTCGCTAATTTTCATTCTTATTGTTTTGTCAACAAATAATTTCATGGCGGCGTACCTATCCCGTTCCTCTTTTAATTCCTCGTACTCTCCCCATAGAATTACACTCTTCCAGTTAGTAAACGATTTCATTTCATCCACCGCAAAACATACAGCCGGATTTTTTCGCATCATCTGTATTTTTAAGCCGGTAACTGAATGGCCAATTATTGATTTTCCGTCAAATACATAATTCACCGGTACTACATAGGTTTTATTTCCGTCATTACATCCAATACGACCGATGGTATTATTTTTTAGTACCTCATCAATTTGATCAATTGTTAATCTTCCTATCATACAATACTTTTATCCTGTTATTAAATAGTGAAACTACTCTCTTATTTTCCTAACATTCCCCATAGTTCTCTGTTAAGGGATATGCTACTCATTACCGGTATTAAAAATTAGCTTCAATTTAATGTTTTATGGCGTAAATAATATTGCAGCTGCTTGCAAAAAGATATCAACGTTTATTTATTATGAGCAATAAACAGTGGCAACTTTACCTCCTTCATGAGGATATCGGCCATACTTTCACGGAACCACCTGCTAACAGCTCCTCTTCTGTAGGCTCCCAGTACCACCATGGTATGCTGCTGATCTTTTTTCAAGTAGGCTACGATCTCGTCTTCCGCAAACCCCTTTAGGATGGTATATTTCGCATTGGGGTAATGCCTTTTCATAAATTCCTTCATTAGTTTATTATCGGGCATATGCAAAGACTTATTGATAGGCTTTACCGATATGATTTCTGTTTCCAGGTGCTTTAACTGCGGGAGTAAATAGCTAAACATTTTAATGGCATGCACGGAGGATGGTTCTCCGTCATACAATAGCACTATTTTTTTTATGGGTTTGTATCTTTCGGGTACTACTATCACCGGGCACTGTACATCACCTAACAGGTCACGAATAAACCGGGTTGGAATTTTTTCTGTGTAATGAGTAAGTGTTTCTTTTGCATCTATTACTAATAAATCTGCATAAATGCTTTCATGTTTCAATTCATGAATAGCTATCGATCTGTCATGATGAATAGTAAATTCTAATTTGTTCCGTTGGCAGTTTTTTTCAAAATCAGTTGCCGCTGCTTGCCGTGTTGCTTTATCTTTCTCCTCCATCTTTTTTAGCTTTTGCGGCGATAACCCATCATTAGTAAGCAACTCATACACCTTGTAGCTGGTATAGGTTGGATCGTCCATAAAAACTCCAACAAGATGAGTTTTTGTTTGGGCAGCAAGATACATTCCATAATCCCGGGTGCTCTCTGAATATTTAAGACCATCAAATGCCAGAATAATCTTTTTCATAAAATCGTTTTCGTTTTGAATAGGAATAATCAAAACCGAAAATATTTGTTTGTCAAAGAGAAGACAATGATAAAGGGGAGACAGAAGTATGATTTATATCAGTAGGGGAAAGGCAATTTGCTGCTTTTGGCTTTGTGCTGTTCAAAAATGGGTTTACATTCGGATTAATCCGGTTAAAGGATTGTTGCTGAGTATTAATTTTTGAGACGAAGCTTAGGTTTTTTAGACTGAAAACAAATAGTATTTATAGCCGATTAGTTTTCAATATATACCCTTTTCCCATTTAGCCGGGAAAGAGAGTCCAACACTCTGCTGGTATCAGCAGTAGTTACAGGTAGCAGCATGAATATTTTATAAGAAAGAGAGTCTTTTGTTTCCATCTGCACATTCCACTGAAAAGTTTTTAGTTTGCTAAAACGGGCAAAGGCACGGCTTGCATTGGCTGTTTCCAAAATAAATTTTGCAGTACCTGCAGGAATATTTTGGGTTGTAGCAACTGTGCTATCTTTTTTTGTAATAACAACTGAATCTGGCAGTATCGTTACTTTATTATCAGTTGCTTCATTATTGGTATTGTTGTTAGTAACTATAGCATCTTCTTTTGCAGCCGTTCTTTTATACACGGTATATCCACCCCAAATGGCTAGCCCAATTCCAACTATTACTAAAAGAATAGCAACTGGCTTGGCCCATTTCATTTTTGCTTTAGGGCTATAAAATACACTTTTATAATCAGCCGGTTCCTCAATAGTAGTAGCACTAATAGTTTCCTTTGTTTGCTGTTCAATAAATTTTTCTGTTAATACCTGTCCGGGTGTAAAGATAAATTCGCTTGATTTTATTTTTGAAAGACTGCCGATACCTTCAAATAAAAAGGGTTTACCGATATTAATAAATTGCTGCGCCAGCCCGAGGTGAGAATCAAGATCTGCTGCTGCTAATGCTTTTATTTTACCTGCCTGTGTTGAAATAAATTGAATGAGCTCAGGAGATTCCTTTATCAATGGGTTGGCTTCAAAAGTAACCCCCTCAATAATGGGCGACTTGGTCTGTTTTGTATTTTCTTGCTCAATTATTGTAGAAGAATCGAGCAAAAAAGTGCCAAGACCCGGAAGGTCCAACCGCTTGTGGATGTATAAATATTGAGCTAGTAGTGGAGCTAGTTTCAAGGATATAAGTATTTTAGACCCGTAAGATATATATTTTGGTCGGTGGATGCAAGGCCATCAACATTTTGTGCTTTAACTTTGCATCAATTATGCTGAATAAAGAGGAATTAGGCTTTATTGAATACTGGGAACAGAACAGGTTGCGCAAGAAAAAGGTATGGCGCCAGCTTTCTGTAGGGCTTCCGTTAGGCGTGGTACTGGCCATTGCTATGCTTGTAAACATCTTCTCAGGCTGGAACAAGGGCGGAACTAAGGTTGTAAATGATCCGGGTCTTTTTTTTATAGTACTGGTGGCTATCATTCTTGTAGTAATATTTATTGTCATGTTTTCTGCCCGCCACCGTTGGGATATGAATGAGCAGCACTATAAAGAATTAATAAAGAAAAAAGAACGAACGTAATTTTTATACATCTTTGCAGCGAATTAAACTTTCAGGTGGTCTAATACCTGATTCGAATAAAAATAACATGAAGAAAATATTTGTTTTGACGGCTTTTGTTTCATTATTACTGACTATTGGAACCGGCTGTATAAAAGAAAATGATGTTTGTCAGCAAAAAACGGTGGAAAGTGAAGAGGCGTCAATGATAAGCTATGCAGCTTCTATTCCTGTTCCGGCAGTGAGACATTCCAGCGGGATGTATTATTATATAGAGAATCAGGGTAACGCAACAATGCCTACTCTTAATTCTAACTTGTCGGTAAAATATATTGGCAAATTATTGAACGGAACTGTTTTCGATCAAACTACTACCTCTCCGGTTACATTTGCCTTAGGGGGTGTAATTTTTGGATGGCAACTTGGCTTGCCTCTTATTGGCGAAGGTGGTATCATTCACCTTTTCATTCCATCATCATTAGCATATGGATGTACTGATAATGGACCTATTCCGGCTTATTCCGTTCTCTACTTCAGAGTAGAGTTGGTTGATGTTTTATAAATTGCGCTGAAACTATCTGCTTTGCTTAGCCCCTGACCTTAACAGTCAGGGGTTTTTAATTGTACTTTTGTTGCAAATCAATTCTCTTGTCATACGAAGCCATATCAACCTTTGATATTTTTAAGATAGGAGTTGGGCCTTCCAGCTCACACACACTTGGCCCCTGGCGGGCTGCACAGCGATTTGTGCAAACACTTCAGCAAAAAGATATATTGAAAGATGTAACAGAGGTGAGAGTGCTATTGTATGGCTCATTAGCAAAAACAGGCAAAGGCCACGGAACAGGAGTGGCAGTTCAGTTAGGGTTATGTGGCGATGACCCTGTTACATTTGCGGTGGATCAGATCGATGCCAAGATCAATGACATTGCTACCATGAAGAAAATAGTGTTACTTGGTTTGCATGAAGTAGATTTTGACCCTAACGAAGACATAGATTTTTTAATTACAGAAACATTGCCTTTTCACCCGAACGGACTTAGTTTTTTAGCTACACTGAAAAATGGTGAGGCTGTTGCAGAAACATATTATTCCGTTGGAGGTGGTTTTGTAGTTAAAGAAGGAGAGGAGAGTTCATCAAAAGATGCTGTACAACTTCCATTTCCTGTTAATAGGGCTGATGATTTATTGCACTGGTGTATAAAAACCGGTATGTCCATCAGTGAAATTGTAATGGAAAATGAAACGGCCTGGCGCAGCGAAAAAGAAACAAGAGATGGCGCATTAAATATCTGGCGGGTAATGAAGGAATGTATCTATCGTGGGGTGCATACTTCTGGCCTGTTACCGGGTGGCTTGAATGTAAAGCGTCGGGCTGCCGCATTGAATAACAAATTAGTAGCAGGAAGAGGATATAAAGATTATGATTCATGGGTAGCAATAATCCGATCGGGCGGTAATGACTTTAAATATACATTGGATTGGGTAAGTTGTTTTGCCCTGGCTGTAAATGAAGAAAATGCATCCTTTGGTCGGGTGGTTACTGCGCCTACAAACGGTGCTGCGGGTGTTATACCTGCCGTACTACAATATTATATAGCATTTTGTGATGGTAATAAAGAAGAAAAGATCATTCAGTTCTTATTAACCGCCTCAGAAATAGGAAGCATCTTTAAAAAAGGAGCCACACTTTCAGCCGCAATGGGCGGATGCCAGGCAGAAATTGGTGTATCATCAGCTATGGCGGCTGCCGGATTAACGGAATGTATGGGAGGCACACAAAAACAAGTGATGATGGCTTCGGAAATAGCCATGGAACATCACCTTGGCCTGACCTGCGATCCGATTGGCGGCCTGGTACAAGTGCCGTGCATAGAAAGAAACACCATGGGAGCTATAAAAGCCATTACTGCTTCTCAATTAGCTCTCCAAAGTACACCAGATTTTGCAAAAGTGTCGTTGGATGCAGTTATTAAAACCATGTGGGATACGGCTCTCGACATGAGTCATAAATACAAAGAGACTGCCGATGGCGGTTTGGCGGTAAATGTACCATTAAGCCTTCCGGAATGCTAAGTGATTTTTTTCTATTTCATCTTTTTTCACTTTTATTTTTTGCTTTAAATGCTTTTAAACAAAAGCAAGTTGTAATTTTAGAAACCCCTGCAAAGCAGATTATTTAAAACAACTAAATCATAGAACAATGGCTACTAAAAAGAAAACAAAAAAGAAGGCTGCAAAACCTGCCAAAAAAACTGCAACAAAAAAGCCTGTCCGTCGTGGTGGGAAAATAAGCCGTAAAAAAGCAGCGCCAAAAAGAAAAGTAGTTAAGGCAAAACCAAAACGTAAGCCTGTTGCTAAAAAGAAATCAGCTCCCAAAAAAGCGAAGGTTGCAAAAAAGAAAGTCGCAAAGAAAGCAATTAAAAAAGCTGTAAAAAAAGTAACGAAGAAAGTGGTTAAGAAAACCGCTAATAAAAAAGCTACTCCAAAACCTGTTGCTAAAAAAGTTGCTCCCAAACAAAAAGTTGCGGCCCCAAAACCAGTTGCGAAGAAAATAGTAGCCCCAAAGCCTAAAGCTGCCGCTCCTGCTCCTGTTGTAGTAGAAAGAATAGAGGAAGTTTTTGTTAGCCCCGAAGAGACAGTAGTAGTTGAAACTATTGTTTTAGAAGAAGTGACAAACGATGAAGGATTTGATGTGGGAGATGAAGCAATTGCTTCTGATAATGGAGTTGACGAAGAAGATAAAGACGAAGAAGCCTAAGCTGGTTTATATTATTTTAAAAGCCGGCTCATTTTAAAATGAGCCGGCTTTTTTTATTACCAGGAAAACTAATTTAAAGAAGGGGTACTATCAATTTCATTTTCATCAATATTAGTATAGTTTCTTATCTCATTATACAAGGTATCTCTTTCCACGGGTTCTCTTTTTGCCTGCTTAATTAACGTAACTAATTCTGCAGTTGTCATAGAAGGTGTTTGTTCTTCTGAACCTGCCATGCTGTAAATTTTCGTCGTATCATCAATTGTTCCGTCAATATCATCAACGCCAAAAGAAAGAGAGAGCTGTGCATTCTGCCTGCCCAGCATTGGCCAATATGCTTTCAGATGAGGGAAATTATCTAAATAAATTCTTGCAATAGCATAGGTCCGCATATCTTCCACCACACTACTTTCAGCAATATTGCTCATGTCATTATCCTTATTGCGAAACTTGAGTGGGATAAAAGTATTGAAGCCACCGGTTTTATCCTGCAACTCTCTTAATCGTCTCATATGGTCAATACGATGTTCATATTTTTCAACATGACCAAAAAGCATGGTAGCATTTGAGTGTAATCCCAATTTATGTGCCGTTTCGTGTATCAATAACCAGCCATCACCATCTACTTTATCAGCACAAATTTTTTCCCGTATATCCGGGTGAAAAATTTCTGCGCCGCCACCGGGAATACTATCTAGTCCTGCTTCAATTAAAAATTTCAACCCTTCTTCTACACTCACTTTTGCTTTGCGGAACATATAATCATATTCTACCGCTGTAAATGCTTTGATGTGTAATTCGGGACGATGTGCTTTAATAGCTTTCAACAGGTCAGCAAAAAATTTCAGGTCCATTTTCGGATGAACGCCGCCCACAATATGTACTTCGGTAATGGGTTTGCCATCATATTTTTTTACGATATGCAGCATTTGCTCAATGCTCATTTCCCAACCTTCTTCCCGTTGAGCATAGATTTTACTGTAGGCACAAAAATTACAACTGAACACACATACATTGGTCGGCTCAATATGGAAGTTGCGGTTGAAATAAGTGGTATCACCATGCAGTCGTTCACGTACATGATTGGCGAGTGCACCTAAAAAGGGG
>CAZXMP010000135.1:0-10325 GCA_964641575.1 uncultured Chitinophaga sp.
TGGCAATACGGGAGCTTTCTCCAAAACAGAAAAAACTAGTTCGCCAGTTCAAAAAGCCAACCCCCATGCGAGAGGTAAGCATAGTTACTCACCGGGATCATCTAAAGAAGAGAATGATTGATGCATTACACAGAGAAATCATTAATGCCATTCCAGATAAAGTGGAAAAAAATAAAAGCCAGAACATAATTCCAATATAAAATAGTGAACTCTTTTTGAAACAATTTGTTCTTAAACCCAAAGCAGATTACTTTAAATTAATACAATTCAGAAATATGAAAATTGAAGTTGGACAAGCCGCCCCGGATTTTACACTTTTTGACAGCGAAAAAAAGCAGGTAACATTATCAGAACTAAAAGGCCACCCTATCTTACTGCTATTCTTCCCGCTTGCTTTTACCAGCACTTGCACAGAAGAACTGTGTTCTGTAAGAGATAATATTGCCTGGTATAAAAATGTTAAGGCTAAAGTGTTTGGCATTTCAGTAGATGCATTACACACATTGGCAAAGTACAAAGAAGACCAGCAATTGAATTTTACGTTACTAAGCGATTTTAATAAGGATGTTTCCAGATCTTATGACACTATCTATGAAATGTTTGGCTATAATATGAAAGGTGTTTCAAAAAGATCGGCCTTTGTAATTGATCAAGAGGGAATCGTTCAGTATGCTGAAGTACTAGAAAATGCTGGTGATCTCCCCAATTTCTCAAAAATTCAGGATGCTCTTACCGCTCTTCAATAATCTTTCGTTAAAATTTAATATTTACAGACTGTAAGTCAATGATTTACAACAATTTTTAATAAAACGTAATTATACGTTGCACACTTAAAATTTTAGGCCTATTTTTCGAATAATAAAAGTAAATTTGTTTCGTTGAGACGAATTCTACCCATACTATCCTTTATCCTGTTGATTTCATTGCAATCGCAGGCGCAAACTTCCAGAAACAGTCCCGTTTCTGACGGAGGAGATAGAATTATTAAACTATACCCCAATCCCGCAACTAGTTATATCACATTTGATTTACAGAAGAATTATAAGAAAGGTCTCACCATTCATATCTACAACGGTGTGCTTGGAAAAAAAGTTCATGAAGTAAGCAATGTGCCTGAAAAAACTACAGTTAATCTTACAGATTTCAACCGTGGTGTTTATATATATCAACTGATTGATCCTACTGGTAAAATCATTGAGTCTGGCAAGTTCCAGGTTTCCCGTTAATAATTATTTATTGCTGATTTTTATTGCACCTGTACAATCAGGAATTTAAGATAATGCGTATTCTCCATGCCCAAGATAATGGGATGGTCACTTGACTGTGTTTGAAAAACAACTTGTCTTATTTTTCTCCGGGCATCTTTTGCCGCCATATTAATTATCTGCAAAAACAAATCCGGTTGAACAAGGTTAGTACAAGATGATGTAACTAGAAATCCACCGGGCTTTACCAACTTCATTCCACGCAAATTAATTTCTTTATAGCCGGTGATTGCTTTTTGAATTGTTTCCCTGCTCTTTGTAAATGCAGGGGGATCCAACATTACAACATCATACTGTCTTCCATCTTTTCCCCATTGCTTTAATACATCAAATGCGTTAGCTGCTTCAAACTTACATATCTCATGTACGTTATTTAATTCTGCATTTTTATTTGCCTGTGCAACTGCATTAGCAGAAATATCAAGTCCCAAAACAGATTTGGCACCATAATGTGCAGCATGAATTTCAAAGGTTCCAGTATAAGTAAAAGCTCCCAGCACATCTGCACCTTTCACAATATGTTGTATGGCCTTTCTATTATCCTGTTGGTCTAAAAAGTAACCTGTCTTTTGCCCATTCTCCACATCCACATAAAATTTTAACCCATTCTCGTTGATGATGATTTGTGTATCAAAAGGAGCAGATAAAAAACCTTTCTGTTGTGGCAACCCTTCCAGCTCTCTAACCGGCACATCATTACGTTCATAAATTCCTTTTGGGTTAAAAATTTCATTGATGGCTTTTACAATTGCTGGTTTCCACACATCTATTCCCAGCGCCAATGTTTGAATTACAAAGTAATCGTTGAACTTATCAATTATAAGTTGCGGCAGCGAATCTGCTTCGCCAAAAACAAGACGACAGTTTTCTGTATAGCCTAACTTCTTTCTATACTCCCAACACTTTCTCAATTGTGTTGAAAAAAATGTTTCATTAATTTCTTCAGTTTTACTTCTTGTAAGTAACCGCACTAATATCTGAGACTTGGGATTGATATAGCCTTTGCCAATAAATTTCCTATCATGGCTAAAAACTTCGGCTATTTCGCCGCCAACTACCTCCCCTTCTATTTTTTCAACTTCATTGCTGAAAATCCAGGGATGGCCATTTTCTACCCTTGGGGTAATTTTTCTTCTTAAGTAAACTTTGTTCATAAAGGGAGTGCAATGTACTATAAATGTGCAACCTAAGCCACAAAGGCCTGTCAGCTTATATCGGCAGTTGTTGCATAGCAGCCAATTTGTCCCAAATCCGCCATTGGCAATATTCTTGACAAGCTTACCTTTGCAAACAATTTGTAAAAAATGGCAGAAAAAGATATGCAGCAAGAAGCAAGTAACCGAGCAGATTTAAATCCAGAAATGGATATTAATACCGATGAAAATCAAAGCGGCACTACTCACCTAAATGAGCCGGTAGCGGAAGAAAATGAGATGGAAAAGCTAAAGGCTGAACTGGAGTTGGAAAAAGACAAATACGTTAGGAAAGTTGCGGAATTTGAAAATTTCAAACGTCGGAATGCTAAAGAAAGAATAGAATTAATACAAACAGCAGGTCGAGATGTAATTACTGATTTGCTGGATGTTTTGGATGATTGTGACCGGGCGCAAAAACAATTAGAAAGCAGTGATGATGCAAATGCTATTAAAGAAGGTGTATCACTTGTATTTAATAAGCTCCGCAACAAATTACAATCAAGAGGTGTTAAAGCCATGGAAGCAATTAACCAGGAGTTCAATGCAGATTTACATGAAGCCGTAACTGAAATTCCTGCACCAACAGAGGAGTTGAAAGGAAAAAATGTGGATGAAGTAATGAAAGGTTATTTTTTAAACGATAAGATTATCCGTCACGCAAAAGTTGTGGTAGGGAAATAAATTTTTATGGCTAAAAGAGATTTTTACGAAATACTGGGACTTACCAAAACCGCTTCTGCTGAAGAAATAAAAAAGGCATATCGTAAAGTTGCCATGCAATTTCATCCTGACAGAAACCCTGGTGATAAAGCGGCTGAGGAAAAATTTAAAGAAGCCGCTGAAGCATATGAAGTATTGAGCGATGCAGATAAGAAAGCTCAATATGATAGGTACGGCCATGCAGGTGTAAGTGGTAGTGCCCGTGGTGGACATGGTGGTGGCAGTATGAACATGGATGATATCTTCAGTCAATTTGGTGATATTTTCGGCGATGATGTTTTTGGAAATTTCTTTGGTGGTGGTCAAAGAAGTCGTGGTGGTCAGAGAAGTCGTGGTGTGAGAGGCAGCAATCTTCGGGTTAAATTAAAATTGACCTATGAGGAAATTGCGAAGGGAGTAACGAAAAACATCAAAGTTAAAAAGCATGTTGTATGCACTACCTGCTCTGGTAGCGGGGCAAAAGATAAAGGCAGTGTGCAGAATTGCGGTACCTGTGGTGGAAGCGGTCAGGTAAGAAGAGTTCAAAACACTTTCCTGGGACAAATGCAAACAGTTACAACCTGCCCTACTTGTAACGGAGAAGGCTCAACGGTAACTGCAAAATGTACAAGTTGTAAAGGTGAGGGAAGAGTATACGGGGAAGAAACAGTAAGCATTGATATACCTGCTGGCGTACAGGAAGGAATGCAATTAAACATAAGTGGCCGGGGTAATGCTGGTGAAAGGGGTGGCTCTGCCGGCGATTTAATTATTCTGATAGAAGAAGAACCACATAAGGAATTACATAGAGAAGGCTTGAATGTTGCCTACGAATTACACATCTCATTTACCGATGCTGCTTTTGGCACACAGGTAGAAGTGCCAACGATTGACGGAAGAGCAAAAATCAAAATTCCTGCGGGTACACAAAGTGGTAAAATATTCCGCCTCAAAGGAAAAGGTTTTCCAGCAGTAAACTCCTACGAAAAGGGTGACCAGTTGATTCAAGTAAACATCTGGACTCCCCAAACTTTAAGTAGTGATGAAAAAGTGATGTTGGAAAAGCTAAGCAGTTCCCCCAATTTCAAGCCTCACCCTGATAAAAATGAAAGGAATTTTTTTGAGAAGATAAAGGATATGTTTTCTTAAATTTATTCCTGCGTACCTGCACCTTTTTTCTTTTTTACTTTTGAATAAAGCAGTTTTGCCTGCTGTACAAGAGCAATAAATTCTTTCTGCAGTAAGTCATCTGCTGTAGAAGAACTTTCTGCTAGAGTTATAATTTCATTCCATCCAACATTTTTCGTGAATGAAGAAGAACGTAATAGAGAGCCAAACATAGCAACTGCTGCAGAGAAACGAAAACTTTTATCTAACTTAATCAGAGGTATAAAGTTTAGTTTACATTCATGGTTAAGATTAAACAGGTTGGTGTTATTAGGGTAACGATACTGTAACTTTATATCTGCAAATTTTCCAGTTTTGTTTTCTTCTGCGATTGCATCACTACAGGCATTAGTTGGTGTAATTTCAAACAAAGCCAGCATGGAATGACCAGAGCCAATTTCCCCTCCTTCTATTACAGACATTGTATCCCGTAATGCTCCTACTTTATTATCAAAGCCAACCAACCGGTATTCCTTTACATACTCCGCATTAAACTCCACATTCATATATACATCATCCGCTACCGTGTATAATGTTTGTGTAAATTCTTTCAGCAATACTTTTTCCGCTTCTTTAAAATTGTCGAGATAAGCAAAATTTCCATTTCCCTTTTTAGCAAGTGTTTGAATTTTTGAATCTTTATAATTGCCCATTCCTACACCAAGGCAAGTAAGATAAATACCCGATTCTCTATGCTGGGAAATAAGCTCATCTAATTCAGCTTCTGTTTTAAGGCCCACATTAAAATCTCCGTCCGTTGCTAATATTACCCGGTTATTTCCTCCCTTAATAAAATGATTCTTTGCTACGCTATATGCAAGCTTTACGCCGGACTCACCAGGTGTAGTCCCACCGGGTGTCAATTCATCAATAGCTTTTAATATTTTTTCCTTTTCGCCTCCGCTAATAGTATTTAACATCACTCCCGTTACTCCGCCATATACGACTAACGCAACAGAATCTCTATCCCTAAGATTATTTACTAATAAACGGAACGCAGACTTCAATAATGGTAACCGATTGGGCATATCCATTGAGCCGGACACATCTATCAGGAAAACAAGATGGCTTGAGGGGAGTGTATCAAGATCTAATTTCTTTGAAGAAAGATTTATATAATACAGCTGGTTCTGAGGATTCCATGGGCAACCACTTAACGTAGTTTTAATATTGAACAAGGCAGCGTCCTTCGGTTCATTATAATTGAGGTTGAAATAATTCAGCATCTCTTCTATCCGAACTGCATCAGGAGGAACTAAAGAATTCAAGGTAATAAAACGCCGGATATTACTATAAGAAGCTCTGTCAACATTTAATGAGAGGCCTGTACTTGGAAATTTTTTTGCATTTACAAAGTGATTTTCCAATAAGCTGGCATAGGTTTCATCGCCAGAGAACCATCTTTTTTGTTCATCTTTTTCCAGGTCTTTTGTAAGTGAGGATAACTTATCCCGCCGCACATTAGATGATGAAGCAGGAGCCAGTTTCATTTTTACGCTAACATAGTTATCTGCATTCACTACCATCTTCTCTGTTCGATAACCTTCGTAAGAAAAACTGAAAGTGTCTATCTGTTGATGGGAAATGATGCCAAAAGTTCCTGCACTTCCACTTTTAAAAACATAACCGGTTTTATGTTGAAGGATTGTAACATTTTGCAAAACATTACCTGCTTCATCCTTTACTTCTCCCCGCACATAATACTGCTGGGAAAAAAGGGATAAATTCAGAAGAAGAAAGAATAGTATATGACAAGTGGCCTTCAACTGGATATTTTGGCAGGATAAAGTACAAAAAAACCTGTAGACTTCCCCAGATTTATATCAACTGATAAATCTCTTTCAGGTTACGGCCAAGGCCATCATAATCAAGCCCATAGCCAACTACAAATTTATTAGGTATATCAAAACCAACATAGTCAATAGTTAATGGGTATTCTGTTGCTTCTGATTTGTGCAATAATGAAGCAATTTTAAGCGACTTCGGCTGCTGGTGCATTAGTTTAGGAAGAAAATTGTGCAGGGTTTTCCCTGTATCAACAATATCTTCAACAATTATCACATCTTTTCCGAAAAGATCATCCTCCAGGCCAATTGACGTAACCACATTGCCGGATGATTTCATCCCTTTGTAAGAAGCCAATTTTATAAAACATAGTTCTGCATCTATATTAACATGCTTGAAAAGATCAGCAGCAAACATAAAAGAGCCGTTTAGTATGGCGATAAACAATGGTCTTTTACCTGCATAGTCCGTATTTATGGCAGTCGCTAACTGCTTAATGCGCTGTTGAATTTGATCTTCCGGAAGATAGGTTTCAAAAGATTTATCATGTACTTTAATAACTGCCATAATAATAGTTAACTCGCTTTAATTAGAAGTTTCTTTGTTTTTATCCTGCAACAACAACGAATAATTTTCTTTGACTGCAAGTTTAGGTATTGAAGATGATTTTTTTCTAAGACTAAGTTGTACTCCCGGTGCTGGCTTTTCATCAGCCTTTAACCAATTTAATTCCCGAAGACTTTCTAAACGTATAGCTTGCTTTTGTGCAATAGAGTGGAGCGTTTCACCAGGCAATACTATATGAAATTCATCGTTACCCGTTTTACGTTTGCGTTGAATATAAATTAACTGGTCTTCACTAAGGGCTTCTGCTCTGGGTATTTCGTTAAACTCAAATATTTTAGATAAATCTACACCATACTGCTTTGCTATGGCAAGAAATGATGTCCCTTTTTTTGCATACACAACCTTAGTATCGTTGATTTTAAATTCACCAACAGGATAATTTTCCATTGTTGCAAGAATTCGATTTTCTTCCTTTGATAAAGTTTCACTCAATGACTTAAATCCACCCATACCTTTATATACTGTATCAGATTTAGTTTGTGACTGTACCGCTTCTGACTCCGGAAGTTTCCCTAAAGCTATCATTGTATAACTATGTAAGTTGTAATCTTCAATCAATTTAATAAGCACCTGTGGATACTTGGGATTAGTGGCATAGCCTGCTTGTTTTAATCCATTTGCCCAGCCTTTATAATCAGTTGGATCCAGTTCAAAAAGAAAAGCATACCGCTTTCCATTTTTCAAAAAATCCGAATGGTCTTTGTATGAATGTTCCGGCAATGAATACTTACGAAAGCATTCACCTCTTTCATCATCATCATGCTTTACAGATTCGCCTGTCCAGTTTGATTTACATTTAATACCAAAATGATTATTAGATGCCAATACCAACTTACTATTACCAGCACCAGACTCATGAATACCTTGTGCTAAAGTAATGGATGCAGGCACACCAGTACGCTGCATTTCTGTAATGGCCAATTCTTTATAAGTCTCGATATATTTCAACACAACTTCTGCTTTTTGTCCAAAGCAAGCAGCTGTTATCAAAATAAGAACGAGCATAAAATATATTCGTATTCTTTGCATCTGCAAATGGTGTTATAATTTTCTTATTAAAAAAAGGCCGTCCCGGATAGTTAATACTACTTTCTCAATATCAGTACGATTCTTAATAAACTCGTTGAAAGCCTGGATACCTTTTGCACTCTTCCCCTTTATTTCTTTTTCCAGCACCTGCCCGTGAAAAAAAATATTATCTGCTAAAATAAACCCGTTTTTTCGCAACCTCGGCAAAACGAGGTTAAAATATTCGATATAGGACGGTTTGTCAGCATCAATAAATACAAAGTCCCACTCTTCTTCTAATCCAGCAATAATATTTAACGCATTTCCGGTATGAGAAATTATTTGTTTGGAAAAAGACGAGCGGTCAAAATAAGCTCTTGACAATCTGGCATCGGCCTCTCTTAATTCAATAGTGTGCAATTGGCCATCTTCTGGTAAACCTTTTGCCAGGCATAAAGCACTATAGCCAGTAAAAGTGCCAATTTCAAGAATTCGGCGAGGCCGCAACATACAACTGAGCATTTCCAATACTTTTCCTTGCAGATGGCCGCTTAGCATTTGAGACTCCGCATGATGCTGCATCGTAAAATCGTTGACTTCCCTTATAAGAACATCTTCCTGTGAAGAATAATATTCTGCATATTGCTGTACTGATGGATGTATAAGTACCAACGTAAAAAAATTTCAGCAAAGATAAACTTATACGGCGTGCAGCAGCGTATTTGCAGCCGCCGGCTTTTTAGAAATAAACCAAAGTCCTAAAAATGTAAAGATTCCATTAATAAGTATCAGCTCATTTCCAATTTTATAGCCATTAAAAATACTATCAGATAAACTTTGCAGACCAAGGCCTACATGCAGTTTCGCCTCATACCAGGCTGGATTACTAACCATATCAAGGCCTAACGCCAGCATAGGGGCTATAATGCATACTGCCCATATTAGTTTATCGTTTAATTTTCTATTCGTCAATATTCCAAATGCAAATAAACCAAGCAAAGGACCATAAGTAATACCGGCAAATTTCAAAATGAAATCAATAATAAGTTTATCATCTATCCATTTAAATAAAAGCACCATCAGGAAAAATACAGCTGCGAAAGTAAAGTGTACTTTAAGTCTTGTCCGTTTTTTTTCTTTTTCACTATCTGCTGACTTCTTTATACCCAATATATCAATACAAAAACAGGAAGTGAGTGAAGTGATTGCTCCATCCACACTTGGGAAAAGTGCAGAGATCAAAGCGATAATAAAAATTATACCGATTACACCGCTAAACGTATCACTAAGAGCAATAGTAGCAAACAAATCATCCGGCGGAACATTGATGTTGTTTTGTGCCGCATATAAATAAAGTATGCCTCCAAGGATAAGAAATAACAAATTAACCACCATCAATACAGCAGTAAAAGTCATCATGTTCTTTTGAGAATCTTTCAGATTTTTTACGCTGATATTTTTTTGCATCATCTCCTGGTCAAGCCCAGTCATTGCAATGGCAATGAACATACCACCCACAATATGCTTTAAAGCAAATGAACCAGAATTTATATCCCAGTTAAAAATTTGCGTATAGCCTTTATCCGACATCATCGTCCAGGCACCACCCAAATCGGTTCCCAATGCTTTGGTGATTACAATAATACATACTACTAATCCAACCAACATTCCTGTTGTTTGTAATGTATCTGTATAGATAATTGTCTTTACACCTCCTTCAAAAGTATATAGCAGAATCAATACTAAAATAACCAGCGTAGTAGCATAAAACGGAATACCCAGTTTATTAAAGATGAAGATTTGCAATACACTTATCACAAGATACAAACGAGCGGTAGCGCCGACTGTTCTTGAAAGAATAAAAAAGAATGCGCCTGCCTTGTGAGCATTTATACCAAATCTCTTTTCAAGATAGGTGTATATACTTGTCAGATTCATTTTATAATACAAAGGCAGTAACACAAAAGCAATAACTATATAACCCAACAAATACCCTAATACAATTTGGTAGTAAAAGAAATTACCGCCCCCTACTCCACCCGGCACACTTACAAACGTAACGCCTGATAAAGATGTACCAATCATGCCAAACGCTACCAGCATCCAGTTACTACTCTTATTACCAATGAAAAAAGAGTCATTATTTGAGTTTCTGGAAGTGTACCAGGCCACACCCAGTAATACAACAAAATAACCTATAACAAATGTGAAGAGGATTGCAGGACTCATAGTAAATTGTTTCTGGTACAGCAGGCTTTGGCAAGCACAACTTAATATAAATGTGAATTATTGAATTTTGAAGATAACCAAAATTGCTATCCCTTTGCTGCAAATTTATAGGAATCATGGCCATACAATCACTTGCTGTTTTCTGCGGCTCTAAGAATGGAAATAATAAATTATTTATACAACATGCTGAGCAACTTGGAAAGCTGATGGCTGAAAATGGAGTAAAACTTATTTATGGCGGCGGCAGTGCAGGGCTGATGGGAAGTATTGCAGATAGTGTTATGAAATACGATGGGAGTGTAACCGGAATTATTCCCCGCCTGCTGATAGAATGGGAGGTACAGCATCG
>CAZXMP010000136.1:0-10295 GCA_964641575.1 uncultured Chitinophaga sp.
TACAGAGTAAGATCAATCGAAGGGGTAGCGTGGGCAGTTCCTTTTTTTAAAGGACGCAAATGCCATTCGTTAATACATTTTCCTTCGCTGAACATTAATACAATTCCATTCTCCTGGAAAATTTCCTTGCAGGCATCAAAGGTTTGATAATTGGCTTCTAAATTCTCTACACCTTCACTGGTGCGATATACTGGAAGTATTTTAAGTTTTGTAAGTAGTTTTATATAGAAGGTTTTTTTAAAAACATCCCCCCTCGCCAGCGACCAGATTGGTTTCTTAAAAAGAATATCCAAAATAATCGCATCTAAAAATGAATTGGGGTGATTAGCGGCCAGCAGCAACGGACCATCCATTTTCAACAACTCGGGTTTATTGATAATAATTCTGCGGCAAAAGATCGTTGCAGCAAGACGTACCCATATTTTAAGAATCCCGTATAGCAATTAGGCTTTTAAGAATGAATATACTACATCGGTTCTATTTATTTCTTCTTAGACTATACAAAAGTGTTACACCCTTATTCTATCTAAACGCTTATTGGGAACTTTTTTGAAATTAAAAGCCCCATCGGGGCGAAATGATTTACATATCACCCCGATGGGGCTCTGGGAAATCCAGGAATATTATTTTCTATTAATATTTCGCCTCTACGAGGCTAAAGAAATTCACTTAAGAAGTTCTATTGCTTATTTCAATAATTGTTGAAAGCGATGAAGGTCTTCCGCCGTGTCAATATCAGAAAGTTCGGTTAGAAAATAGCTGGACTTTTTTAGTCGCACTATATCCTTGATCGTTTCTACCAGTACTTTATCCGTACTCCATTCCTTGTCCTTAAATAAATCAGGAAGCAAGTGGGTTAATCCAAGTAAATAATATCCTCCATCTGTAGAAGGACCAACCACTACATCATGCGAATGAAGCTTTTCAAATGCATCATCAATTATAAAACCGGTCAATTCCGGACAATCGCTTCCGATGATAACAATTTTAGCATAGCCCTGTTGAAATAACTCAAAGAATGAAAGCATCATCCTGTCACCAAGGCTACTTCCTTCCTGTAGTCTTTTTTCGTACAGGTCATTTTCCCACAGATCATTGTCATTGATATGTTCGCTGTAGTAAACAAATTTATCATAATCCAAGTGGCAGGTAATATCATGTGTGTGATGCAACATTTCTGTATATACCTGTAACGTCAGTTCATCACCTATCTGTTTTGCTAATCTTGTTTTGACTTTGCCCAATTCAGGATTGCGGGCAAAAATGATAATTGCATTTTTCATTAGTAAGGTTTTGGTTGAATATCCGTAATCATTCATTCCTGGTATCAGCAACAGCCACCGCCGTCATAAAACCAGGTAGAGTCAGAAATAAATATATCGTCTCTTTTCAATAAAGCCAAAGCTCCGGCAGTTTTATCGCAAACTGCTAAGGGTTGATTGGGTAATAAAATATGACCTTTGTTGTCATCAAAACATTCTTCACTCCCAAAATAAATAGCAGTCTTTCCTGTAAACACACAAGGTCCGTCTGCTGGCATAGGGTCTTTAATAGCACACACTTCTACACTCTCAATATAGATCAACTTATCCGTTTCATAATTTTTAGGGTCTAAAATACGGTACGGACGTTTTGCTCTTATTTCAACAGTGCCAAATCCGGCATCCGTTATCATTTTTATATACTCCCACAAGGGCAATGAACCACTCAGGCACAAAGCTCTTAACCGTTCATCATTGCGCAAAGAATCTGGCATTGCTGTTTCGCAGGTTGGATCACTCATCACCAAACGACCACGGGGTTTCAACACCCGGTACATTTCTTTTAATGCCTGCGCTAATTCTTCTTGTTTAAATATATTGAATAAACAGTTCTGCGCAGCCACATCAATGCTATTATCATCTACCGGTAATTGTAACGCATCTCCTTTTTTTACTTCTACAAATTCACGCCTAAACCAGGGATTCAATTTCTCAGCTTCTATAAAATTCTCTTTGCAGGCTGTTATCATTTCATCCACTACATCTACTCCGATAACGCCTCCTTGCTGGCGACTGAAATAAGCAAATTGCAAAAGCTCCATTCCGCCACCAACACCAACATATAAAATTTTAGGATCATTCACCAAATCCCTTGGGTGCACGGTACTACCACAACCATAATTCATCTGTTGCATTTTTACAGGAATATCTAAACCGGGTAATTGCCAGATGGGTGTAGTAGTGCAACACAAACCCACATTTGGATTTTCTGCAGCTTCTTTATAAACATCCTTTGTAGTTTCTAAATATGTCATCATAATTATTTTAAGTTTATGCTACTGCCCCACCGCAACTGCTACCTGCACCTGCCGTGCAGCCATAACAATGCTGATTGATAACTATATTTCTATTACTCAATACAGTATCACTAAATTGTGAGATATGGTGAGCTGAACAATCTACTTTCATATCCAGCATCTGGTTAAAATCACAATCATAAATAAATCCGTCCCAACTAATGGACAGTGTATTGCGGCACATTACATTGGCGGCTGCAACAGGATTATATGCGGCAACGAGTTTCTCCATATACTTTTCATAGTTACAACTTTGCAATAAGTAATCAAGAAACCGGCTGATTGGAAGATTAGTTATTGCATAGAGAAAATGAAAGTCAATATCAAAATCCTTTTTTAATGCTTCCTTGAATTCCTTCTCCAATATTTCCTGTGATGGAGGTAGAAATGCTCCGGCCGGATTGTATACCAAATTCAACTTCAATCCACTCCCCTCTTTTCCGTAGCCAACAGCATTTAGCATTTGTAATGCTTTAATTGAATCTTCAAAAACGCCATCGCCTCTTTGTCTATCTGTTCTGTCTTTTGAATAAAATGGAAGAGAGGAAACCACCTCAATAGAATGCTGTTTAAAAAAATGTGGCAAGTCGTTAAATCTTTTATTTGCCAAAATGATGGTAAGGTTACACCGGATAATGATATGCTTATCTAACTCTTTTATTTTTTCAACAAACCATCGAAAGTCAGGATTTAATTCAGGTGCACCGCCCGTAAGATCAACAGTTTTAAAGGAAGGGTTTGCAGCCAATATATCAAGGCACTGCTGCATTGTTTCCCTTGTCATTATCTCCTTCCTGTCAGGGCCAGCATCTACATGACAATGCTTGCAAACCTGGTTGCACATTTTTCCAACATTGATTTGAAAAATCTCCAGACCTGTTGGTCTTAATGGAAATAATCCTGCGGCTTCCATTTTCTGCTGAAAAGGAATTAATTTGAAACTATCGTCATGATTAATACCATGCTCCAGAATTTCAACCTGTTCATGTGTGTCTGAAAGTATATGATGCTGTGCTTTTAGCGACTTCATTTTTTGAGGGTTTGAATTTGACCTTGCTCTACATCGCAATTTCTTTCACCTTATTCATCATTTGCACACCATGTACTAATGCAGCACCGCCTTTGATAGCGGAAGCCACATGTATTGCTTCCATCATTTGCCCCTCACTCCAACCTTTTTCAAATGCATCACTGCTATACGCATCAATACAATAAGGACATTGAACTGCATGAGCTACTGCTAATGCTATCAATGACTTTTCCCTCGCCGTTAAATTTCCTTCTGCAAACACTTCACCATACCAGGCGAAAAATTTATCCGCCATCGGCTTTTGATACTCGCCAACGGATGAAAATTTTCCAAGATCTTCTGCATTATAATAATGATTTGCCATGCTTTATGATTTATAGTTTTGTAAATAAAGTGTCCAATCGTATTCTTTGAATTTAATTGTTGGGTTTTTATCCATCGGCACAATGGAAAGCTGCTTTAATAACTCCATCATTTTCTTCTTCCCTCCAAAATCACGGCGAAACCAACTCATTAATTTGGGCAGTTTAACTGTGTTTGCAGTTTCATTATATTCTACCTCGCCCCGTAAAAAAGCTTTTGTTGCAAGGTCTAATTGCTGGTTAATATTCTCTGATCTATAAAAAGCAATTGGCGGGCAACTTTTTGCGCCACAGTTCAGGGCAAAATGTAAGCGATAATCTAGTTTATCTACTCTGAGTTTCTTTTCTGTTTTACCTGAAAACAACTTATTAAAATGACCGAGGCTCCATTTTATTTTGGAACGCCGCAAAATACCATGCTCAATATCATCGAGACTAAAAGATTGGCCAGCTATATCAATAAACTTGTTACCAAAGAATTTCGATCTTTTATTATACTGTTCAGGATTATTCTTCAATGCAACCTGCGTATATGCATTGTATAAATTGATCCAGAATGCTTTTTTTTCATCATCTGTTTTAATAATTTGCTGCAAATCATTCATACCTAATTGTTGCAATTGGGATATAAAGATGGGAGTCTCTTCACCAGTCTTTGCGGCATACATAAACTCTTGTGATAATTTCACTAATTTGTTTTGTGATGGCTGCACCTCACTCTTTTGATTGTTAATGGAAGATACAGATGGTTCGGTTTTATTATTGGTCGTCTCTATGACAGGATCAATATCCTGCATCTTAAGCCATCGATCAACATTAGCATCCGTAATTTCTTCCTGTGTTGGGATAGCTATTACTCTTCCATTCATTCCAATTACAACAGTATACGGATAAGCCGGAGGTTGAAACAGATTCACAAATTTCTTTTCCTCGTCCACCACTACTGGAAATATAAAGCTGTTTTGCTTTTGTATAAAATTTTCCAATTTTTCTTGCTTCTCTTCTGATACCAGTAATATGTTAATTTCACTTTTATACTTTCCCTGTAAAGCATTCAACTTTGGTAATGCTCTTACACAAGGCACACACCATGTGCCGAAAAAATCAACGATCAATAATTTAGTTTTGAATTGCCGAAAAGCTGAAGACGAAGGAGTATAATTTAGTATTTTGGGAATTGGAAAATCACCTGTCATATCATTAACTGCATACCCACTCTGTGCATTTAGAGCCGAGGATAGTCCCGCAAAAAATATTAGAAATGCAATCTTCATCAAGGTTATAACAGGTTGGTCAAACTATAGTTAAACAATAAACGTAAATTTATTGCCTTAAGATTTGAATTGTAAACTTTGTTTATATGAAACTTACCACTGAAAGTATTTCCGAAACTACCTCATTTTTAAAGGAATACGGTTTTAATCAACCCACAGTTGGAATTATAATGGGCACTGGCTTGGGAGAAATGGGCCATAAAATCGAAAACCGTGTTATAATTCCTTTTTCAGCCATTCCTAATTTTCCGGAGGCTACGGTTGAGTTTCATAAAGGCAACCTTATTTACGGAAATATTGGAAATGCAAATGTAATAGCCATGCAAGGTCGTTTCCACTATTATGAAGGATACAGTATGCAACAAATTACCTTCCCGATAAGAATAATGAAAGAACTGGGAGTGCAATATCTTTTTCTTAGCAATGCAGCTGGCGGAATGAACTTATCGTATAAAAAAGGAGATTTAGTTTTAATAGAGGACCACATTAATATGCTACCTGATAATCCGCTTCGTGGATTAAAAGACCCGGCTTTCGGTCAGCGGTTTGTGGATATGAGTGCTCCGTATGATATTGCATTGATCAAACGAATTGAAAACAATGCAGCTTCGCAAAATATTAAATTGCAAAAAGGAACTTATGTTTCTGTTATGGGTCCTAACCTGGAAACAAAAGCAGAATATCGATGGCTAAGAAGTACTGGAGCCGATATGGTTGGTATGAGTACCGTACCGGAAGTGATAGTAGCAAATCAATTAGGAATAAAATGTACAGCGATAAGTGTTATTACTGATGAATGTGATCCTGACAATTTAAAGCCGGTGAACATTGCAGAGATTATTGAAGTAGCTGGAAAAGCTGATAAGTTATTGAGCCAGTTGTTTGCATCTGTTATAAAAGAACTGGCGTAGAAACTTATCGGTACTGGAGCATTTTTTTATACATCGCTACCATCTCATTTTGGCTGGAGCCTTTCTTGTACATGCTTACAATTTTTCTATTAGCCATTTGTACTTGCCACCAACTATTGGTATCATATTTACGGGCCGAAACCAATGCTGGTGCATTAAATATTTTATAGGTAGATAATTTTCGGGCCCTTTGTACAAATTCAAATTCTTCCATTATTAATAAATCTGGCTTAAACCCACCAGATTGTAAATACATATCCTTCGTTATAAAAAGGGTTTGATCTCCACCCATGCAAATAAACCAATCAAAACGGGTAAACCAGGCATTGATTTTTAAATACCATTTTGGAGAATCGAATTTTGTTCGATAACGTCCCAACCCACATCCATTATTTACCGCCTCCATAATATCGCTGGCAAATGAAACAGGTGGAAAAGTATCTGCATGAATAAAATATAAAATATCACCATTCGCCATAGACGCTCCATGATGCATTTGCGCAGCTCTTCCTTTTTGTGGGGAAACAACAGCAATGGCGCCAGCTTGTGTTGCAATTTCCATTGTCTTATCCGTGCTACCGGCATCAACAACCAATATCTCACCTACTAATTCTCTTTTATGCTGAACAAGATAATTAACCAACCTTCCGATATTTTCCGATTCATTATAAACAGGTATGATAATACTGATCCTCATTTCTGAAATTTACATTGATACGATACTTCCTGTTAAGAAGATTGAGCAATCGTTTTTCCAGCTATAAATCAAATCGTCCATGCATGCTGGAAATTAAATCCACCCGTCACTCCATCCACATCCATTACTTCACCGGCAAAGAACAAGTTAGGAACTTTCTTACTCATCATTGTATTGTGGTCAATCTCATTCAACTTTATTCCACCGGCAGTTACAAACTCTTCTTTAAAAGTTGTTTTACCTTTTACATCAAACTCGCAGTTACATAAATTCTTTATCAGCCTGTTTGCTTCTTTTGCCGGAAAGTCTGCCCATTTTTTTTCTCCATTCACTTCTGAATGAGTTAATACAAACTCCCACAATCTTCCAGGCAATCCGAAGGGGTTTTTATTTGTAATTTTTTGCGCAGCGATATTAAACCGAAACAATTGAAATTTTTCGGTCAATTGTTGTTCATTGTATTCAGGCAGCCATTTTACCATAATTTTAAAATCATATTTTTTTGCAGCTAGCTCTCTTGCTCCCCATGCACTTAGTTTTAAAATTGCCGGACCACTCATTCCCCAATGAGTTATCAGCAACGGGCCTTCTTGTTCCAATTTTGCACCTGTAATTTTCACTCTTGCATTTTCTATACTAACACCCATTAAATCTCTTATTGGATGACCGGGCATATTGAATGTAAATAAAGAAGGAACAGGTTCTTCAATAGAATGACCGAGTTCCTTTAGCCAGTCAAACATGAAAGATTTTGAATAGCCGCCACTTGCAATACAGAGATAATCTGCCTCTAACTGTTTCCCATTTGAGAATTGAACATTAAAACCGCCTCCCGGACGGGCAGGCATTGATTGGTGAACATTTATCTTCTTCACTTCCGTGCTCATCATTACTTCCACGGCATATTTAGTTGCTTCCTTCATCAAACAATCAATAATAGTTTGCGATGAATCTGTAACTGGAAACATTCTTCCATCTGCTTCTGCTTTTAACTCCACTCCTCTTTCCTTAAACCAGCTAATGGTGTCAGTTGTAAAAAATTGATGAAATGCTTTCTTTACAAAGTTTCCACCTCTCGGATATTTTTTACTCATTTCTGCTATATCAAAACAGGCATGCGTTGTATTACATCGGCCACCACCACTTACTTTTACTTTCGATAAAAACTTATTGGTTTTTTCAATAAGTACTACACTCAATTCTTTATTCATCCGGGCAGCATTTACTGCACAAAAAAAACCAGCTGCACCGCCGCCAATAACTATGAGCTTTTTCTTTGACATTAATTAAAACAAACCCCTCAGTTGAGGGGTTGAAGTATTTTATTAGTAAATAGATATTGATTTTCTTCCTCAGCTTTTTCTATGGTGCTGTAGTTGGAAAGAATATCCGCTTTCCCTTTTCTAACACAAACATCATGTTCAAAATGAACAGAAGGTTTACCATCTTTTGTTCTCACCGTCCATCCATCTTCGTCTGTATAAACATCCTTTTTTCCCAAATTGATCATTGGCTCAATGGCTAATACCAGCCCTTCTTTTAATTTTTTTCCACTTCCCCGTTTTCCGTAGTTAGGCACTTGCGGATCTTCATGCAAATTTTTTCCCAGCCCATGCCCCACCAGATCTCTTACTACACCGTATCCATTTTTTCTTTCAGTATGTTCCTGTATCGCAAAACCAATATCACCAGTGTAATTTCCAGCAACTGCTTTTTCAATTCCTTTGAATAAAGATTCTTTTGTTACTTGAATAAGTTTCATCACCTCTGCTCCAGGATCTCCAATCGCAAAAGTGTATGCATGATCGCCATGCCATCCATTTAATATTACTCCTACATCAATGGTAACTATATCAGCTTCTTGCAATTCATTTTCACCTGGAAAACCATGCACTACTACATCGTTTACAGATATACAAGAATTAAAAGGGTATCCATTATAATTTAAAAAAGAAGGAATAGCTCCATGATCTCTAATGAACTCACCAATCATTTTATCAATGTTGATAGTAGGAAGACCGGGCTTGAGGACTTTAGCAACGGCTGTCAATGTTTTACTTACCAGCAATGCACTTTGTCGCATCAACTCCACCTGCTCATCTGTTTTAACGATCATCATAATGCAAATATCAGAAAAAAACAAACCCGTCTCGCTTAAGGCGAAACGGGTTGCTATATAATAAATATTTTTTTACATCTGTACGGCAGAAGTCGTTTGTCTGCCTTGAATACGACCACTCTTCATTAATCCATCATATTGACGCATCAATAATTGTGTTTCGATTTGTTGTAGCGTATCTAATACCACACCTACCATAATCAACAGCGATGTACCACCGAAGAAAGTAGAGAACTGTTGCGTTACGCCTAAACGTTCTGCTATACCTGGAAGAATACCAACAAAGGCTAATAAGAATGCACCCGGAAGTGTAATTCTGTCCATGATGGTACCTATATAATCCGCAGTTGGCTGTCCTGGTTTTACACCCGGAATGAAACCATTGTTTTGCTTCAGGTTATCAGCAATCTGCTTCGGATTAAATATCAAAGCGGTGTATAAGAAGGTAAAGCCAATTACTACAATAGAGTAGATCAACATATACCAAAGACTCTTATGATCATTTAGTTGCTGTAAGAATCCGCCACTCGTTGGATTAAAATTTGTAAAGATGGTAGGAATGAAGATAATAGCTTGGGCAAAAATGATTGGCATTACACCAGCACTATTTACTTTCAATGGTAAAAACTGTCTGGCGCCACCAAACTGTCTGTTACCAACAATCTGTTTTGCATAATTAACAGGAACTTTTCTCACACCTTGAATCAGCAGGATACAACCCATGATGATGGCGATAAGAATAGCGATTTCTATAATGAAAACAAGTATCTGTCCATTACGTACCGACTTAGCACTTAACTCCTGTAAAAATGATTGCGGAAGACGAGCCAGGATACCAATCATAATGATCAATGAAGTGCCGTTACCTAATCCTTTATCAGTTATCTTTTCACCCATCCACATTACAAACATGGTTCCTGCAGTAAGCACCAGTAAACTTGACAACCAAAAGTAACCAGAGAATGCAGGCATAATAGCTCCAGACTGATCAAACATACCACGGAGATAGGATACATAAGCAGAGGCCTGCAGTAATGTAACTATTACCGTAAGATAACGGGTGTATTGTGTAATTTTCTTACGACCACTTTCTCCTTCTTTCTGCATTTTTTGAAACCGAGGTACCAGAACCGTCATCAACTGCATAAAGATGGACGCAGAGATGTAGGGCATAATACCTAATGCAAAAATGGACGCATTGCTAAATGCGCCACCAGAAAAAGCATCTATCAATCCAAGAATACCGGTATTGCTACCAGAACCTGCATCAATCTTAGTGGGGTCAATACCTGGCAAAACAATATGAGAACCCAGACGATAGACAGCTATCATCATGATGGTAAATAAAATTTTACCTCTCAGTTCTTCTATGCTCCAGATATTTTTTAGTGTCTGTATTAATTTCTTCACGGTGATAAAACAAATTTAAAAGCACTTTTTGAACCTAAATTTGATACACCCCGCCATAGACTGCGGAACTTCTAGTATCTAAGTAACTGAAATAAAACAAACAGAATATAAATTGCCAATAATCCAAATCCCTCTTTCTTGCTAAAAGAGTATT
>CAZXMP010000137.1:0-10231 GCA_964641575.1 uncultured Chitinophaga sp.
ATCAACATAATCAGAAACCCATCCTATCTGGCCATTTTTTACAAGAAAAAATTGTTTGGTTTCAAAAGCTGATTCAAATTGACGCATAATTTTTAGCAAGAGACCTGCACCCGCCATTAAAGATTTTTGGTCGAACACCTTATGTACAGTGCCGGCTTCTTTTATTATCAGGCTTTTTTCTTCCGGATTGTTTACATTTTTGCTCAACGATGCCGGAGAAAGAGAATTAAAGTTTTTGTATAGCTGTTCTGTAAATTTTTCCACTTCGCTATAGTTTACAGATACAACGGGGTTTTCAATAAGCTCCGGGTAAATAAGTGTGGCTACTGCCCAGGCAATTCCTCCGCTAATGGCGATATTGTCACTTAATGGATAAGCACCACTTGCATTAACTGCATAGGCGATCTCCGTATTTTCTGCACTCCATAAAACCCTGTTCAGTTGCTTATGGTAATTGGCAAGACTCTTATCATCGGCTGATTTTTTCTCTGCTTCATTGTTAGTGCTTTTAGTACCCCAGTTCAATTGAAATAGTTTGAAATTGTTTTTTGTTTCATCGGGAAAGAATCCGCCTTTTGTATTACCACTTCCAATATCAACTAAAAAGGTAGTGTAGCGTCTTGATTCGGGAACAATGCCAAGATGTGACAGCATAGCTTCCTTCCTTACATCCACTACCTCAACTTTACGTCCGGGTTCTTTTATTCTTACCCTAAATGAATCAATGAGCTCATTTATTAATGCAGTTTTTTCTTCCTTTTCAGCTTGCATTTTTACACCGCTGCTTATAACGGTAAAGACCCGGTTGGGCGGAATCTTATACTCTTTAGTGGCTGTTGTATATAAGTCGTAAAAGCCATTCAATGTTGCCGTAAAAGTTGGTCTTGAAAATGAAATGAAATCGCTGTTAATGGAAGTGTCTTTTATAATATAAAAGGCGCCGCTGCTTTGCGCATTTTTCCCTATTTCAATCACACTCATTTTTATCCCTTTCGATCCTACTTCAATTCCTGTATAGGTATTGCTATTTATTTTAGACTTAATGCTATTCTGTGCAGATAGTGCCGTTTCAGTAGTAATGAATACAAAAATAAGAATGAAAAATCGGGTGAAACAAGATAGCTGCATTGGGTAAATATTTACATAGATAAAATTACTGTAATGCGCAGCAGTTTTGCACTATTCTACTCACTATAATGCATTATGTGTAAAAGATGTGTTTAAGTGCAGACAGCTCAATACTATCGTATAATTCCTATCAGGGTATTAATAAAAAAGCCGCTCCCGAATGAGAAACAGGAACGACTTTCTTGCAGGAGTTAACTGCTTTTAACCGAATAAACCACCTTTTTTAAGACTTCTTACACCTTCACCGATTTTGAAGCCATTATGATAAATTTCAATTTTATAATTCCCGGTATTAAAATCATTTTGCTGAATAGGAAACTGTATTGGTTTACGGGTTCCTTGCTCATAATTTACCGGAATTTTTGCTGTAAAGCTTTTATCGCCATCTGCACGGGTGTTTAAAACATTGCCGTTTTCAGATATTACTTTGCCATCAGGTGCTGTAACAATCAGGTACATGTCTGCAGGACCAGATTTTGCAATACGATTTTCTACATCGAAAGAAACTACCAACTTATCAACTTTCTTTGCACTGGTAGTACTTTTTTCCTTACCACTTTTCTTTTCGTTAATTGGAGTAATCTGGATATTTGAAGCACTGAAAGTAGAAGCTACGTCAACAGTTTTTTCCAAATCTTCTTTTTCTGTTTTTGTGGTAATAAGATTTGTTTCTAAATCAGCTTTTTCCTGTGTTAATGTTGTATTAGCAACATTTAGCTCCTGGTTTTCTCCAGTAAGTCTGGTAACTTCTGCTTCAAGACTTCCTATCTGGTCATTTAATTGAGCAATCATTGTTCTTGCTTTAGCCAATTGGGCTTGCGTTGCATTTTTATCATTCAGGATTTTGCGAATTTCCGCTTTGCGGGCATCGATATCTTTTTGTAAAGCACTTTTTTCTCCTTGTAAGGAATTGTTAGCACCAGTAATTGAGTCCAATCTGATTTCAGCCTCATCGTACATTGCTCTGATAGAGTCACGCTGAGACATATAAGAGATAGAGTTTGTTTGTTCTTTTTTCAATTCTTCGCCTGCTTTGTTTTTGTCCCAAAGAAGATAACCCCATGTTCCCAAAAGGCCAGCTGCTAATAAACCTATCATTAGGTTTTTAGTGTTGTTGTTTTTCGCCGGCTTGTTGTTCTGGGGGGCACTTGCCGAAGGATAATTAGTGTCTGTCATAACGATTATTTTTTAGATTTTAAATTTTGTTGGAATTTGGATTTAATAAGGTGGTAGCTGGTTGCATCTCCTTTTGCTAAATCCGGTTTAAAATTCCGTTCGTGGCACAAAATTTCGAAAACCGTGCCAGAATAGACTCAAGTATTTATGAACAGGTGTTATTTTAAAGGCTGGCATGTTCTGAAAGCCTGTATCTTAGCATTTTATGAGTGTGGAAAAGATAATAGCAGATTGGAAAAAAGGAACCTTCAAGCCAATTTATTGGTTAGAAGGAGAAGAGGATTATCATATTGATAAGGTGATAAACTATGCCGAACAGCATATTTTAAGCGAAAGTGAATCTTCTTTTAACCTTTCTGTATTTTATGGAAAAGATGCCAACTGGGCAGATGTGGTAAATGCCTGTAGGCGTTACCCAATGTTTGCGGAACGACAAGTAGTGCTTTTAAAAGAAGCACAACAGATGCGGGAGATTGAAAAACTGGAATCATATGTTGAAAATCCACTGGCTTCAACCGTATTAGTTATTTCATACAAAGAAAAGAAATTAGATGCCCGTAAGAAATTTGCAAAGCTTATAAAAGAAAATGGAGTTCTACTTAGCACTAAAAAAATGTATGATAGCCAGTTGCCCGAGTGGACACAAGGGCTGCTTCAACAAAAAGGACTCTCTATCACCCAGAAAGGGCTTGCACTCTTGGTTGATCATATAGGGAATGACCTTTCTAGAATTGAAAATGAAATAGATAAGTTATCTATAAATCTTGGCAAGAGAAATACTATTACAGAAGATGATATTGAACAATACATAGGTGTAAGTAAAGACTATAATGTATTTGAATTACAAGCTGCATTAGCATCAAAAGATTTGGCCAGAAGCATACAAATTATTCAGTATTTCGAGGCTAACCCAAAAGCTGCACCTATTCAATTGGTATTACCCTCTCTCTATAGTTTTTTTAGCAAAGTATTTATGATTTTTGGCGCAGGTGGGGGTGATGAAAAGTCCATTGCAGCAAGCATTGGAGTAAATCCCTATTTCATGAAAGACTATACAAAAGCGGCCCGTTTATACACCTATCCCGGAGTAGAAAAAGCGTTGTTGCTGCTGCATACTTACAATCTTAAGAGTATTGGTATTGGTAGCAACGGCACTGAAGATGCTTCTTTGTTAAAAGAAATGGTTGTGAAAATGATGGCTTAATAGTTGAATAACTATCCGCCCAAATCCCTTTTCTTTGTGCAACTTTTTAAAACAGGCTATCATCTTATGAGCCATCAAATAAACAGAATGAAAAAATTATTACTTCCGGTTATCCTGCTAACCGCAATCATTTTAACCGGATGCTATGAATCAACACAGGAAATTACCTTGAACGAAGATGGAACCGGTACAGTTTCCAATACAAATGATATGAGTGCCTTGATTAGTATGGCCAAGCAAATGGGTGGTGCAGATAAAATGGGGGAAGCCGGTGACCAAAAGATTGACTCTACTTTTGCTTTAGGAAAAGAAGCAGATAGTATTCCGGGTCTTAGTTCGGAAGAAAAGGAAATGGCTCGTAATGGAACCGCTAATATTACCCTTAATTTAAAGGACGAAAAGTTTATTACTAAATTGAATTTTCCTTTTTCAAATCCTTCAGAGATCGGAACATTAAATCAACTTTCAGGAAAAATTCTGGCTTCTACCATGAAAACCCAAATGGGTGCATTGCCAGGCGCTGATGCAGCCGCAATGCCAGAACAAACTTCTGTTGATGATTATTACAACCTGGAATTTTCAAATGGCGAGTTAACCAAAAAAGTAAATAAAGAAAAGTATGCCAATGCGGCAAATGATAAATATTTAGAAGGATTAAAAGAAGCCGGTGCAATGGGGTTGAATACAAAAGTGAATTATGTGATCAACTTGCCCCGCCCTGCTACAAAAGCGGAAGGAAAATCCGTAAAACTATCTGAGGATAAAAAGAAAGTAACCATTTCAGCAGACCTGGAGGACTTTTTTGAAGACGCCTCTGCGCTGGAGTTTAAAATAAAATACTAACGTAAATATTTTCTTACTAAAGGCAGTAGTTGTAACTACTGCCTTTTTTTATAACACCTGAAGACTATCAATTTTATCCTGGTCTATTTGTTTAACTAAAGCATCCAGGCCCTCAAATTTTATTTCTTCCCGTAAATATTTCTTTACAAACACTTTTAGCTTTTGACCATAAATTTCTTTGTCAAAATCAAAGATATTTATTTCAATCACTCTTTTCTTGCCATCCACGGTTGGCCGGAAACCTATGCTCATCATAGCTTTTAGCCGGTCAGTTGTACTTTCGGGTTGTGCATATACAGCATATATTCCATTGCCCGGAGTAATTTTTTCTTCATCTTCTATTCTCAAGTTAGCTGTAGGATAGCCTAGTTTTCTACCAAGTTTATCGCCATGGATTACTATTCCTGAGAAAAAGAAATCGTAGCCTAATAATGTATGCGCAGTAGCAATATCATTATGTAGAATTGCTTCTCTGATATTGGTGGAACTGATAGAAATGTTTTCCAGTATATGCTTCGGAATTTCTTTGAGTTGATAATTAAAGTCTCCTGCTTTCTTTTCGAGCAAACGATAATCACCTAAGCGGTCACGACCAAAACGGTGATCGTACCCAATAATGATTGTATGCGGATGAAATTTATCGACCAGGAATTTTTTAATATACTCTTCAGCCGGCTGATTGGCAAAAGCATCTGTAAAAGGAACGATGACGAGATGATCAATATGCAGCTGTCGCAGCAATTCTATTTTTTCATCCAGCGTATTTATAAGTCGGATGCCGAGAATGGTAGAAGAAATTACTTTTCTTGGATGCGGATGAAATGTGATAACAACCGACTCGCCATTATTGGCGGTAGCCTCGGTTTTTAACCGGTCAAGCACCTGTCTATGCCCCATATGAACCCCATCAAAGGTGCCGATGGTGATAACTGCATTCCTGAAATCCGGTAATTCTTCAATATTATGATGTACCTCCATATAAAATAAGCGAAGATAATTATTAACTGCCATGGAGTTGCAAGTCTTTAATCGGGAATAGTTAGTTTTGCGGCACAAATTGCATTATGAGTCTTTATTCAAAACGGGGAGTTTCTGCACAAAAAGAAGAAGTACATGCCGCTACTAAAAAGCTCGACAAAGGGCTTTATGAAAAGGCGTTTTGCAAAATATACCCGGATGCTCTTTGTGGTGATGATAACTGGGTGAACATTATGCATGCCGACGGGGCTGGTACAAAAAGTATCCTTGCTTATTTATACTGGAAAGAAACTGGTGACTTATCAGTATGGAAAGGCATAGCTCAGGATGCTATTGTAATGAACCTCGATGATTTTCTTTGTACCGGAATCTATGACCAACTACTTTTTTCTTCAACGATTGACCGAAATAAAAATGTAATCCCGGCTAATGTATTGGAAGCAATCATCAATGGTTCACAGGAGTTTTTTGATGCCATGAAAACATTCGGTATCAACATTACTTATATGGGTGGTGAGACTGCTGATGTGGGAGATGTGGTTCGCACCATTGCCGTAAACGGAACCATGGCTGCAAGATGGCCAAAATCAAAAGTGATCACTAATGAAAAAATAAAAGCTGGAGATATTATTGTTGGATTGGCTGGTTTTGGGCAGGCTAATTATGAAACTTCTTATAATAGCGGATTAGCAAGTAATGGATTGACCAGTGCAAGACATGATGTGCTGGATAAAACGTATGGAGTAAGGTTCCCTGAGAGTTTTGATACTACATTGGATGAGTCGGTAGTGTATATTGGCCCACATAAAATGACCGACGAAATAAACGATGGCGAAAGAAATACTACGATTGGCCAACTGTTACTAAGCCCGACAAGAACATTTGCTCCTGTAATGAAGGAGTTGCTGGAAAATCATTTTGCTGCAATTCACGGAGTAATACATTGCAGTGGCGGCGGACAAACTAAATGCCTGAAGTATGTGCCGGAAAATGTTCGGATAATAAAGGACAATCTTTTTGAGCCACCAATAATTTTTAAATTGATACAGGAAGCCAGTAAATCAGACGATAGAGAAATGTACCAGGTTTTTAATATGGGTACAAGACTGGAGATTTACACCAATGAAAAAGACGCTGATGCAATTATCAACGTTTCAAAAAGTTTTGGTGTGGATGCACAGGTTATTGGAAGGGTAGAGGAGAGTGAGAAGCAAGAGCTAATAATCAAAACGAAAGCAAAAGAAATAGTTTTTTAAGCCACTTTCCTTTATTTTGCAACAAAGCTTAATAAAATGGCAGAATCAATTATAGAACTTCATAACGTCAATATATATCAGGGCAATAATCTTGTTTTGCAGGATGTTAATCTGACTGTGAACAAAGGTGAGTTTGTGTACCTGGTAGGTAAAACCGGAACTGGTAAATCTAGCTTGCTGAAAACATTATACGGCGAATTAGAATTAAAAGAAGGGCAGGCTACCGTGGCCGGATTTAATCTTCGTGACCTTGATTGGAAAAAAGTTCCGTATCTCCGTCGTAATCTGGGTGTGGTTTTTCAGGATTTTCAATTACTGACTGATAGAAATGTAAACGACAACCTGAAGTTTGTATTAAAAGCAACCGGCTGGACGGATGTGAAACTGATGGATGAAAAAATAATGGATGTGCTGGACAAAGTAGGTTTGAAAGCTAAGGGATTTAAAATGCCTTTTGAATTGAGTGGTGGTGAGCAGCAACGTATTGATATAGCCAGAGCTTTATTAAATTCTCCTAAATTAATATTGGCAGATGAACCAACCGGTAATCTTGATCCGGAAACTTCAGACGAGATTATGAGTTTACTCGTTAGCATATGTAAGGATTATAACACAACCATCGTGATGGCCTCGCATGATTATATAGTTGTTCAAAAATTTCCTGCCCGAATGATACGTACAGAAAGAGGTCGGGTGATTGATAATGCTAGTATAACCATTGAATAAGCTGCAGGGTGTTCTTTTCGTTATTATAAGTTTGTGCTAATAATTTTTTGCGAAGTAAAATCTCATTATCCGTAAAGGGCTCATTATATAACTGCATGATGATGGAAGCAAATGCAGTAGCAGTTGTGCCGGTATGGCAGGCTTCTTCCAGGCCGCTTCCTTTTACCATTGCATCGTTTACCAGGCAATGTCTTCCTTGATATAAAGCATGAAGTAGTTTTAAACGGACCCCCGTAACATTTTTATTAAAAGATGGTAGCACATTAATATGTGCTTTCCTTATTAAATCATTCATTTCGGCTTCTGATGGATCTTTCGCCAAACAAGTATGCTGGGAAAGCTCAGCTATTTTCTGTAGTCGCTTTGATGGGTTTTTACCAGCAATTACAAACGGCTTTCTTATTTTAAAAAAAACATTTTCCAAAAGCCAAATAGCTGCCTTTTCATTTTCAGGTACAGCCAGGTTTCCATGATACAAGCAAAAATTACCTATACCTTCCTCACTTGTTACAGTTTGCCAGGATGGAAATGCAGGTAAAAAATCTACATGATTTAAATGATATTGCTTTTTCAGATGCAAAGTATCCCCTTCAGATATACATGCATAACGACAATCGTCTGGCAACTGCTGTGTGTATTTTTTTAATAAACGGCTTTCATGTAAAAAAAATATTCTTTTAAGAAATGTTGATGCTGATTTTGACAACTCAAAGTAATATATACTCTCATCGTTGTGCATACGAGCCACCACCTTTCTTTTTGTAAGATCAATATGGGGCAAGATACCCGTGCAATGTAAACCTTCTAATAAAACAGGATGATCATCTTTGTTCAAATTATTAATCAGCTCTTCACTGATACGGGAAGAAACTATGTAGGGTAGTTTTGCTGATAAGCCTTTTGCACCAGTTTTCCTTTCATATACATGAATAGTTTCGCAAAATTGATTTAGCTCATTTGGCATACCTCTTTCATTATAGCTGAAATAGTGTAGATGAATGCCAATGCCTAGTTTTTTCAACATGATAATGCGGTTCATCATGTCGATAGCACCACCATAATCTGCAGGCCACGGTACATCCAGGCAAACGATATGTAATTCCCGTTTCAAGCGTTAATTAAAGATTGGTAAAAGGATAAAAGTTTTTTTTCTTCGTTTTGCCAGTTCAATTCTTTTCGGGCTTTAAAGCAATTGTTTTGCAATTGTTTATGTAAAACATCATCACCCAGCAAATTGTTCAATGCCCCGGCAATTGTTTGGGGGTGCAAGTCATTAATAAGTAATGCTACATTGTATTGCTGATTTATTTTTAGATACTCAGGAAATTTCATTGTTATCTGTGGTAGCCCAGCATGCAAGTAATCAAAGAATTTATTGGGTAAAGCTAAGTATTGATTCATTCCTTCATTTTCTGCGACTGCAACTCCAATATATGCCTGTTTAGAAATTGATAGTAATTCATCAGGAGCTAACATGCCCTTTAGTTCAACCTTGTAGCCAAGATTATTTTCTTTTATTAATTCTTTTAGTTGCGCCATAAAATTACCATCTCCACAAATTACTAAACGGCAATCCACCATTTTCATAGCAGGAATTAGAAACTCAAATCCTCTGCCTTCATTAACAGCTCCCTGGTATAAGATGAATTTTTCTTTTTGTGGAATTGTATTTAATTCTTTTAATAAAGGGATATTACGGATGGTTTCATAATTGACGCCATACCGTTGTTGAAATTCTTTTGAAATTCCCTCACTAACAGTGTACCCTTTTTTAAATTTAGGTACTAATTTTCTTTCAACCCTAAGCCATATTTTTTGTATTGAAGGTCTTGTAATCACTTCCTTTAGTTCCGTAAACAGTTCATGTGCATCATACACCCTCGGAATTTTTTTGAGCCTTGAAATAGTATAGCAAGGGATAATTGTATCCAGATCAATAGCGCAAATGATATTCATTTTCTGAAATAAAAGATAAACAATAAGCCGTAGATTATATTCTAAGTAAAACAGTTTTCCCTTGTCAAAGAAGCAGCGAAGTCTTTTCTGTTTAAACTTTTTATCAGTTAATGGGAGAGAAGTTCCTAATTTTCTTCCTACCAAAGTTACCGCATAGCCATTTTCTGCTAATGACGTGCAGATGCGGTGCATCCGTTGGTCATAAATCAGATCGTTCGTTACAGTAAAGTAGATTTTTTTCACTTGATAAGTACAATTCACGACAAAGAAACGGAATTGTAAATTCTTTCAATGGTTTCCACGGTTTTAAGTCCGTCTGCGGCATGTGTAAAAGGGTGGTTGTCGTCTTGGAGGGCTTTTACCAGGTTTTCATATACTTTGTCATGGTTGCTCATGGATCCTTTATAATAGCCATAATCGTTAGCACTCCCATCTTTTTCAACTTCAAGAGTTGCATTGTCAATGAACTGGTATTCTATCTCATTCATATACTGACCACCAATTTTAATACTCCCTTTTTCTGCAATTATAGTAAGTGATACTTCCATGTTTTTTTTAAACGTATTCAACGACCAGTTGATGCCACCCGTCATTCCATTTTTCATTTCTAGAGCTACAACGCCGGTATCTTCAAACTCAATTATGCCTTTATGCGCTATGTTTTTTCGGAAACCACTAATATTTTCAACATCACCCAGCAACCAAAGCAAGGCGTCTACATAGTGGCTGAATTGTGTAAAAAGGCTTCCACCATCTAACGCTAAACTTCCTTTCCATGAATTGGCATAGTAATGTGCGGGCCTCTTCCAAAAACAATAGAGCTGAAAACTATAGAGTTTTCCTAGTGTGTTTTTATCCATGATTTTTTTCAAAGCTGCTAACGAAGGGTTATACCGGGTTGATTTTACAACAAATAATTTTTTATTATACTCTTTTGCTGTTGCAATCATTTTATTTCCATCTG
>CAZXMP010000138.1:0-10196 GCA_964641575.1 uncultured Chitinophaga sp.
CCGTAGAGTTTAAGACGGAGCTTGTGCAATCGGAGGAAAATGTGCATCTGAATGGTGTATTGGAAAAAGAAGAGAATTTCAATAAGTTAGAACACTGTCTCGGCACACTATCCAACGAGCAGCGAGATACTGTAAAACTCTTTTACCTGGAAAGCAAGTGTTACAACGAAATAGTGGAAATAACAGGATTAGAGTGGAACCAGGTGCGGAGTTTGATACAGAATGGAAGACGGAATTTGAAGATATGTATGGAAAAAGCAGAGTCGGGAGTTGAGAGTCGATAGTCAGGAGTTGGAGTTTGATAGTTTCGGTCTTGTCTTTTGAATTTTGATTTTTTAATTGAAATATGAACTTTACAATGCCTTATGGCAAACAATAATAACATACCGCAATTTTCTGCCGCTGATATTGAAAAATATCATCAGGGAAAACTTTCTCCAAAAGAGAGGCATGCCATTGAAAAGGCAGCTTTGGATGATCCTTTTTTGGCAGATGCTTTGGAAGGTTATGCTGTGGCAGGCGTTGATGCAGTTGCTGATATTGCTGATCTTAAAACAAGATTGGCGGAAAGAACAACCACGGCTAAAGTAATTCCGTTGAGTACGGGTCGTCGTGACTCATTCCGAATGTTGCGTGCCGCTGCTGTAATTGTTTTTATTGCCGGCGCAGGATTATTGGTTTATCAATTTGGATTTAATAAAAAGAATAACAATATAGCACAGGCCGAAGAAAACAGTGCAGCAAAAGAAAAGCCTGCAGTGGCTGATACAAATGTTACCGCTCCGGCAACTGTTACAAATAATAATCAAATAACAACGGAGCCAACAGTTAATACACCTTCTGTTGCTACCACTGATAAAGGAACAACTAGTAAAATTGAAACAACTGTACCCGGTGAAGCCAAAACAGCCACACCAATTACAACTAATGATGTAGCTCCTGTTGCTTCAACTACTACTCCCTCTGTAGCTCCACCGGCAAAAACACTTGCTAAAGAAGATGCTATTGCAAGTGGGAAAATAGCGGAGGATAAAGACGGTATTAACGATGACGTAAAAAAACGTTCGGCAGGTGCTGATGCAAAAAAGGAAAAAGAAGTACTTGCAAAAAGACAACAAGAAAATACTGAGCAAACAAACAGAACTGTTACAACTAATCGCAATGCCGAAGCTCAAAACAGATACCAACAAGCAAATATTTTCCGGGGCCGGGTAACTGATGCAGATAATAATGGAGTCCCATTTGCCAATGTAACTAATGCACAGGATAACAATGCAGGTACCTACACCGATGCGAAAGGATTTTTCAACCTGACTTCGCCAGATACAATGCTGAATGTAGAAGTACGTTCCATTGGTTTTGAAAACAGCCAGGTGCAATTGCGCAATAGTATACCCAACAACCAGGTGGTGCTGCAGGATGATAGAAGAAGTTTATCAGAAGTAGTTGTGAGTACGCAGAAACCCAATGCAGCGGCCCGTTCCAACACCAATAACATTAAGATGGAAGAACCAGAGCCAGCGGATGGTTGGGAAAAATATGACTCTTACCTTGCCAATAATTTAAAAGCTCCGGAAGATTTTAAACCTAAGCAATCAAACACCCCTTTAGGCGCCGTAGAAGTATCATTTGAAGTGGATAAAAATGGGGAGCCAACGAATTTCAAAATTGAAAAATCGCTTTGTACTACCTGCGATAAAGAAGCCATTCGCCTGATAAAGGAAGGACCGAAATGGAAACGGAAAGCTAAAAAAGGAAGAACTACGGTAAAGATCAATTTCTAAAAACAAGGTACTAATCTACTCATTATAATTACCTTTTAAAATCACATTAGCTTTTAATTAAAAGGCAAATGTGATTTTTTTGTCCTCGCATTTCAAACTTCGTATTTCGTACCTGCTTCCCTACCTTTGCCTTCTCTAAAATTTAGCTTGTATGAAAAAGATATTTCTTTCTGCCGTTGCAATATGCGGCTTATTGATTGCTGAGGCGCAATTAAAAACGCCTGCTCCCAGTCCTGCACAAACTATCAAACAGGATTTTGGTATTTCTACTGTTGAGTTATCGTACTCCCGTCCTGCCATGAAAGGCAGAAAAATTTTTGGCGACCTGGTTCCTTTTGGAAAAGTATGGCGTACTGGTGCTAACCAGGCTACCGTATTAACTTTTGGCGACGATGTAACCATCGGCGGCACAAAAATTAAAGCCGGCAAATATGGCTTGCTTTCTATTCCAGAAAAAAATAACTGGACCCTTATCATCACTAAACAACTAGATGTAACTAGTCCGGCTGCCTACAAACAAGACCAGGATATAGTTCGTACTGAGGTAAAAACAATCGGCATGGACGAAAGCATGGAAAATTTCACCATGCAGTTTGCCAATATTAAATCTAACAGTTGCGAATTGCACATCATGTGGGATAAAACAGCTGTTGTTTTACCAATAACTACAGATGTTGAAACAAAAGTAATGGCGCAGATCGACCAGTTGATGAACAAAGACAATCGTCCGTACTTTAATGCAGCGATGTATTATATGGACAATGGCAAAGATCTGAACCAGGCACTTGCATGGTTTGATAAAGCGGTAGAAGCACAGCCTACTGCTTTCTGGATTCATCACCAAAGAGCTAATTGCTTAGCGAAATTGGGCAAGAAAGCAGAAGCAAAAACGGCTGCAGAAAAATCAAAAGAATTAGCAACAGCCGCAAAGAACAATGATTATGTAGAATTGAATAATAAGTTGTTGGCAGAATTGAAGTAACCCTCCCACCTCCCTAAAGGGAGGCTTTAGACTCCGATGTTTTAAAAAGCTCCATTTGTTTGGAGCTTTTTTGTGTCCAATAATTAATGTGATTTTTTACCAGCAAATTGCTACTATCATCTTCGTTGTGTACTCACTTCATCATTCTGCTCTTTACTCACCATTTTGCAAACACCCTATTAGTAATTCAACATTTCCTCAAAATCAACAGCCTGTTTCTGCCATCCATAGAGTAGTTTATAAGATTGGGGTCTAAAGCCCCTCTTTCGGAGGGGTTTGGGGAGGCCATATTGCATGCAGCAACAAACTAAAAAACAATACTGCAAAAGCACCAATCGGGTTGAGCCATAGAAAGCCCATTTTAAGAACCCCAACTTTTGTAAGAATAAAAACCGTCAATACCAATAACTCCGCCAACACGGCTCCCCAAAAAACCACATGTCCGCTTTTTATCTTCTTAATAAAGAACGCCACTAAAAACACACCTAGTATAACTCCATAAAATAAAGAGCCGAGTACATTCACCGCTTCGATCAAACTATTTCCAATATTGTAAGTGAACATGGCCACCACAATACAAAATATGCCCCAGGCCAGTGTGTACCATTTTGATAGCCGATACTCATCTTCCCCACTATCTTGCTTTTTTGTAAATCGCCGGTGAAAATCGATCATAGTACAAGATGCCAATGAATTAATAGCTGCCGCAATACTACCCCATGATGCAAGAAAAATAATAGCGATTAAAAGACCGACTAATCCCACTGGCAAATTATCCACTACAAAACGAAGGAAAATATAATTGGTATCATTTCCATCCCCTCCTACTTCTTTACTATTGATCCAGCCTTTTACTTTTGTTCTTATCGCATTGGCTTCTGTTTGTAACGCTTTTAATTCAGCCAAAGATTGATCTTCCTTTATTTTATCATTACTATCGGATGCAGTTGTATAATTAATGACGGCTTGTTGCTTTTTAGCTGTTATCACATCATACTGCTGTTGTATGAGAACAAATGAATCTTTATATACGGCAGATTGTTCCAGTTTCTTTACCTGCACATCATTAAAGAAAAGAGGGGCTTTATTAAACTGGTAAAAAGTAAATACTAATGCGCCAATAAGCAAGATGGCAAATTGCATGGGCACTTTTACCAGGCCATTCATCAATAACCCCATTCGACTTTCTTTGAGTGACTTTGCTGTAAGATAACGGCCAACCTGTGATTGATCAGTTCCGAAATAAGAAAGGGCCAAAAAGAATCCCCCTACCAATCCACTCCATAAGTTATATTGGTCGCTCCAGTTGAAACGCCCATTTTCAAACCCGGTGGTAATAACATTTAGCTTTCCCAGTTTACCGCTTACTTCCAACGCATCTGTAAAGCTTACATCTTTCGGCAACATATTTACCACCATATATGCAGCAAGGAACATTCCGGTGAATATGATTATTAACTGCAACTGCTGTGTGTATGCTACCGCTTTAGCACCGCCACTTATTGTATAAATAATCAACAAGCCGCCCATAAATAAGTTAGTCCAATAAATATCCCAACCAAATAAGGATGATAAAATAATAGAAGGGGCGAAAACACTTATACCCGTTGATAATCCCCGCTGCAATAAAAACAAGAATGAAGTAAGTGTTCTTGTTTTATTATCAAAGCGGTTCTCTAAATATTCGTAGGCTGTATAAACTTTTAAGCGGCTAAAAATTGGAACGAAGAAAATACAGATCACCACCATAGCCAGCGGAATACCAAAATAATATTGCACAAACCGCATTCCATCTGTATAAGCCTGGCCCGGTGCAGAAAGAAAAGTAATTGCACTGGCCTGTGTACCCATAATGCTTAACAATACTAATCCCCAGGGCAAACTACGGTTTGATAAAAAATAACCATCGAGATTACGGGAAGTACGGCTTTTGTATAAGCCGTAAGTAATTATAGCCAGCAGCGTTCCTATCAATACTATCCAATCGACCTGGCTCATACCCCTAGCCCCTGAAGGGGAATATTAAAATCGTTAATAATAAAATACGGCATATTATTTAAAGTGTTCAGTAAACAAATAGAATAATATGATAAGCACTATAAGAAACAGGATCACAAATATGTACCAGCCGTTCCAGTTTTTAAATAAAGGTGCCTTATCGTTATCTGTGTTGGGCATATTATCGGCGGGTTGTTCGCAACCAACCAGTTAATACAATTATAATTCCGAGAACCAATCCTATTAAAATTCCTATTCTTACTTTCTTTATTAAAATACCGATCACTAACCCGATGACGATTGCAAAAATAAATGCCATCTCTCCTCTTCGTATGCTGGGCTTTCTTTCTGCTGCCATTAAAATCCTTTTTTCTTATTCAACGCAATGATGTTTGCCAATAATCTGTAAGCACCCGGTACACCAGCAGGCAGCTCTCTAAAGAATACAATTCCGGTATAGGTAAAAAATCCTTTCCCATATTTCGCTACCAGCAAGGCTCCGTCATCTGCTTTTTCACCGGGATCATTCATCGAAATTAATTTTTCAAATTTACCCGATGTATCGCTGCCATGATAAATACTTCTTTCTTGTACCCAGCCGGTAAAATCATCCGCAGTAATTGTATTCGGGAAATTAAATACCGGGTGTTCTGGTTTTAAGAAACTAACCGGTGAATTCTCATCGGTGATCCTCGTACGGGTAATATTAAAATTATAAGGGCCAATCTTTGCTCTTACCGGACCAATTTGATTGCTGGTATTATATTGAACGATCAGGTTGCCTCCTTCATGCACATACTTCATTAGTTTATCATAATGCTTATTCATCCATGCATGAGTGTTGTAGGCCCGTACACCCGTAATGATCGCATCAAACTGGCTGAAATTATTTCTGGAAAGCTCCTTATCGGAAAGCAATACTACTTCATATCCCATTTGCTCTAATGCCTCAGGTACTTTATCGCCAGCACCGGTGATATAACCAATTTTTTTACCGTGGGTTTTTAAATCGAGTTTTTTATTATTGACCGTAGCCATGTTAAAATAGGTGATATAAGGAATATGGTCATACTTCACCTCCCTCATACCCACATGATACATATCCCTTCTGCCATTATTCGCATCAATTGCGAAATAATAATCATTATCTCTACCCGCTTCAATGGTGTAGGCTACCGGGATCACTTTATTTTTTTCATCAAAGCTTAATTTATCAGGAGAATAATCAACTTTCACTTTATCCGTATGCTGCCTTCCTACATCATTCAAGAAAGTTTGAAATCCTTTTTTCTTTCCTGTAATGCTTAAAACACCGCTGAATGTATTATTACCTTTCGAGATTTTTATTTTATCGTCAGGTTCAATTAATGCAGGAGGCAAAACCGTTAATGGCTGATACAGTTCACCCCGTACAGGATCAGTAAACTTATAGCGAATGGAACGCATAAATGTAAACCGTTCGCCGAATATTCTTATCATTATAAAAGCATTATAGGCTGCATCCACATCAGGCTGCCCGATAGAAAGCTGATCTGTTACATTAAAATAACCTTCCTCCATTTTCCTGGCCAACCAATAAGGTTGGGTAATCGGTTTATCTGCAGGAACAAAAACTGTTTTTGAAAAATTCAGGTTTCTATTTTTTCCTAATACTTGTATAAAAGTAGAATCAAATTTATCAACGGTAACTTTTTGTAATACAGCATCTGTACCTAACCGGTTGTTGAACGAAAAATTTAGTCGTAACGAATCTGTTTGCACGGCAAATTGCTCAGTAGTAGTTACATCTAAAAACAAACCACTGCATTGTGCAATTAATGTATATACTTCTCGTTGCTTTTGTGTTTTCCAATAACCATCGGGTAAGTTGCCGATTGCTTTGTATAACCGCACCAATCCTTCTACTGAATTTTCAGGATGCAACAGATCAAATGAAGCAGCAATACTATCTGCAATTTTTGCTATAGGTTCTCCACCAGGCACTCTTTTCCAGGTCAGGTCTATTGCTTCCATCAAATCAGTTTTTGGCTGATCGCCTTTGGTAGCTCTAAAAAATTCGAACGACTCTCCTCTTGATGCCGGCACACCAAAACCCTGGCTTTTATGCTGGCTACGACTTTCCGCTGCAATTTCTCCATAACTTTTTCCCAGCAACGGATTGTATCCACCTACATCCACTTTAAACTGATCATTGCTGGTTGTATTATTGCCGCCAAAGTTGAATGTATTCCATAGCACTCTTTTTGTCTGCCAAACTGAAACGTATTGCAATTGCTCCGGAAAACGAGAAGGATCAGCTGCAGCTGCGAAGGCTTCATTCGCCAATATACCTGATGCGGTATGATGGCCATGCCCGCCTTCACCTGTTTCAGGAAAACGGTTTATAATAATATCGGGCTGAAATTTTCGTATCACCCACACAACATCACTCAATATTTTTTCTCTATTCCATTTCCTAAAAGTTTCTTCCGGTGTTTTTGAATAACCAAAATCGTAAGCCCTTGTAAAAAATTGTTCCCCACCATCTATCCTTCTTGCGGATAATAATTCCTGTGTTCTTATTAAGCCTAACTCGATTCCTTGTTCATCACCAATCAGGTTTTGGCCGCCGTCACCACGGGTTAATGATAAATAACCGGTACGATATAATTTGTCTTTGGATAAATAAGTGATCAATCTTGTATTCTCATCATCCGGATGCGCTGCTATATATAATACAGAACCTAGTACATTTAATTTACGGATAGCAAGGTACAGGTCGGCTGAGGTCCAGCTTTGCGGAGCCTGGGCGTTTATAATGCCGCTTATGGATAAAAGAAGAATAAAAAATGCAAGTACAACTTTCTTCATTACGTCGGTTTATTAGGCGAATATACTGTATGTTCAAAAAGTGCAAGAAACCGTTTACATAAATAAGGCCGGTTTTAACAACCGGCCTTATAGATATTTTAGAACCCCGCTTTATTGACCGACAAAAAAGATCGCATTACAAAATAATAGCTTTCCATTCTCCCAGAAATTACGGAACATTACATTATCGGTTATATATGTAACAGCACCGCTACCCATTTCCTGCACACCAAATATTAACCCGTCCTTAAGTTTGTCTTTTAATTTAGAACCCACAAATCCGGCTACCTGGTTGTCTTTTTTAATTACTCCTACATTCCAGCCGTCTTTTATAAATTCATATACATTGTCATCCATCTTTAATGTGTAATAGGTGTTAGGATAACCGTAAGCCAGTGGATGTGTGTTGTCCATTTCAACTTTGAAGATGGAACCCGGTGTCATATTGGGAATATAATCTCTTTCTCTATCTTCAAATTTTCTTAATGCATCATACATTGCTTTATCGTCTTTTTTCTCATCATCAGATTTCTTTAGTTTAATTCCAAACTCTGCTCTTGATAAAGCACCTACTGCACCATCAATAGCCACTACTCTTCCTCCTTTATTGATCCAGGCTTTGAAAGCATCGGTTGCAGCTTTCTCACTTAAGAAACGATAATTGCCATCGGGCATAATCATTACATCAATGGTGCTCCAGTCAAAACGGGCTGCATCATTTACATTGATCAACGTAACAGGATAATCAATTTGCTGCTCCATAAAATGCCATATCTCTCCTGCTGCATTGGATCCGATTCCTTCGCCGGTAAACATGGCTACTTTTGGTGCTTTAAACGGATGAACATTGCCACTGCCGAAATCAAATCCTTTATCTACAAATCCGGTTGACACTGGATACAACTGTGTATTATTTGCATCAGCGATTTTTCTTACTTCTGCCCATAAATTATTTCCGAAAGATTTGTTAGCCGTCTTTAATACAATGATAGAACCTCTTTCAAACTTATTTCCATTTACTTCAAACGGATGATCGGCATAGCGAAGCAAAATTCCTTTTTGTAATAAATGTCCAACTGTTTTTACGGTTTGTAATCCACCCCAATTTATTACATAGCCATATGTAGTTTCAGCGTTTGTCACTTTAGTACTTGCCACTGCACCACCTGCACTAATTCTTTCCCGGCTTGCATAACCTTCCAATCCGTATGCGTAAGGCAATGCCCATGCGGTAATATCGTAAGTAGCAGAATCAACCAGTTTTGTTTTTGGTTCAAAAAGTGCTTTCACCATTGCTGATCTTGGTTGTAATGCACTAATCACAATGTCATTATTTAATGAAAAAGATTCTTCCTTTCCATTGCTATAGCTAAACCCTTTGCCTGTACCAGAACCTGTTGCATATTGAATACCATTCTTATTCAGCAACTCCAATAAAGATTCAACTCTCTCTTTATCCTTTGCATTATTTTTTATGATGTAGGTTTTATATTCCCCTACCCCTGAAGAAACAGCATCATTAAAATATTTTCTAAATTCTTTTACTAATCTGCCGGCATTTAAAGATGAAATTTCGATAGTGCTTAATGAAGTTGTAAAATGATGCGTAGCCCGGTCCATCAATGTCAGTGTATCACCTTCATCATTTATTACTGCAGCACCGCTGCTGCCGCCGCCACCCTGCTCATAGGTCATACCAATTGCACCGTTGTATGTTGGATAGGTATCTCCATACGATGGATATAGCAGGTCAAATACTTCTTTGGTAAAATATAACCAGCCATTTGCATCAAAATATTTTGCATGGTTCTTACCGATCGTTACCTGGAAATCTCTCTGCCATTGTGTAATTACATCATGGTAAGGTTGAGCAGCAGGAGCAAAATAGTAAGGTTGGTTCATGCCCTGCTCATGATAATCCACATGAATTTGCGGCATCCACTCATTATATAATTTAATTCGCTGGCGACTTTCTACTTGTGTTTGCCAGGCCCAGTCCCTGTTCAAATCAAAATTATAGTGATTGCTTCTTCCACCCGGCCATGGCTCTCTATGCTCCCGTGAAATACTCAATGGATTTGTATTTTTTCCAACCACAGAATTGAACCAATTCACATAACGGTCACGGCCGTCCGGATTGATGCATGGATCAATGATCACCACTGTGTTTTTTAACCACTCTTTTGTTTTAGTGTTGGATGGATCTACTAAAGCCCAGATCGTCATCAATGCGGCTTCTGAACTTGATGTTTCATTACCATGTACATTATAACTCATCCAAACCAAGGCAGGTGCATTTTCTTCTATGGGTGCAGCTTTATCTTTTGCAAGATTAGCCAATCGCAGGTTGTTCGTTTTTATCGCATCAAGCCGTTGTATATTTTCTGCACTGCTAACATAGGTTACTAATAAGGTACGGCCTTCATTGGTTTGGCCATACTGTTGCAGCTTTACCATGGATGATGCATTAGCAGCAACATGATTAAAGTAGCTGACAATCTTCCAATGTGGAGTGTAGCGGCTGCCAATCTTATAACCTAAAAAATCTTCTGGTGATTTTAATTGTGCCTGAACAGAAAATA
>CAZXMP010000139.1:0-6742 GCA_964641575.1 uncultured Chitinophaga sp.
AAAAATACAGAGAGAATAGCTGCAAAGTGATGCCGCTTAAAAATAGATGCTACAAATTCATCTGTATAATGCGATACATCTCTTACTGGCCGGAGGCGAAATGGCGATTCTAAATAAGTTTCCACTTTCATTAATGTTCCGCCATGATAAACCTCTTTTATAGGACTTAAATGAGTGATATACGATTGTGGATTAGAAAACATTGGCATCATTCTGCGAAGAATAGAACGATCGGCACGAAAAAAATAAATAAGTGATGCTGCTAAAATAAAAATCAGGCCGCTGGTAAAGCCACCAAATAAGAATAATACTTCAGTTGTGGTAATTAACTCTTTAAAATGTGCAAACTGGTATGCTTTGATAAAATAAAACACAAGAAAAAGCCCGGGTATAATTGAATTATTAATACAATATTTTAAAAATGGATTGGTAGTAGCTGCCAGAAAACGAAAATGTTTGGTAAACAAAATAAAACTGGAAATATTCCAGCTCATAATAAACATACCAATGGCGGCACCAACTATAGCAGAGCTGATCGGGTTTACATTACCCAAATATTCTGGTGCAAGAAATAATGAATCGGCGCCGAAAGTTTTCATGAAACTGCCGTTTACTGTACTGAACATGATAAACCAGAACAGCAACAGCACCTGGTACTTCCTGAAATGAAGAAACAGTAATTGAATAGGAAAGGAATAAAAAAATCCCCGGAGCCAGGTTTTCATCGTTAGAAAAATAGTTTCAGTTTAAAAATACTGATAAATACTTGTGAAATCAAGCTATAAATAGACGCTTACTTAAATCGGAGACTAAACGAAAAAACGGAAAGCACTAATATGCATGCCAATAACAGGTGCAGAGGTTGCGCAATAGCGGGAACATTATAAAATGCCATAACTAATCCGGCAACAATTGTTGCTACTATACACCCAAGAATAAAAAATGTATTTGCCTGCAACGATTTAATGCCTCTTGATTTAAACCAAAGTGCTATGCCCCCGATAGCAACAAGCCATGAAAAACTTCTATGAATAATGAATATGCTATTCAATCTTGAAATCCAAAGTTCCCGCTGCTGATATTTCAACGATTTCGAAATTTCATCAATTTGCTCCCGCACTTGTGTGCCTAATACAATTTGAACCAGCAGTATTACAATAAGCGAATAAGACAAATATTTTAAACCCTTTGCTTCGATTTTCTTTTCTACTTGTAGTTTATAAATAATAATCAATGGAATGGCTGCAATCAACAATGCTACCAACATGTGTATAGTTACTTTAACTACGGCAAGATTATGGTCCACTACTTTCTTTCCCAACCAACCTTGAAAGCCAACCGCAACCAAAAGGAATAAAGAAAGTAAAACAACGGGCATATTACTTCTGCGAAACTTTCTAAAACTCCAGATAAAATGGATGAAAATAAAAACACCGAGTAAAGCACCGAGCAAACGATTTATGTATTCGATCCAGGTGTGGTATACATTGAATGTATGGTCAATGTCCTGGATCTTCAGGTATTTTTCAAAATCCTGGGGCAATTGGTCGGCACTGGTGGGTGGAATCCAGCGGCCAAAACAGGTAGGCCAATCCGGGCAGCCCATTCCACTTTGGGTCATTCTAACAACACCACCTGCCAATATTACCAAAAAGACCATTATCGTTACAAACCAGGTGTACTGCAGGTATTTTTTGTTGGATTTCATTGCGCAACAAAATTAACTGCACTTGTTTGCTAAAAATAATTTTTGTTGACTGAAATTGCAGTTTATGTTAGCTTCCTTTTATCAAAATGAATTAGTGGAAGCCGGTTGCGATGAAGCCGGAAGGGGTTGCTATGCCGGCCCTGTGTTTGCAGCGGCTGTTATTTTGCCCAAAAATTTTCATCACCCGTTGTTGAACGATTCTAAGCAGCTTTCAGAAAAACAAAGAGATGAATTAAGACCAATTATAGAGAAAGAAGCCATTTCATTTTCTGTTGCCTCTGTGAGCAATGAAGAAATAGACCAGATCAATATTTTGAAAGCATCTTTTAAGGCGATGCATTTGGCATTGGATAAGTTGAACAAAAAACCACAGCTGCTATTGATTGATGGCAACCGCTTTGTTAAGTATAAAAAAATACCGCATCAATGTTTTGTAAAAGGTGATGGACGATTTGCGTCTATTGCGGCAGCGAGTATTTTGGCTAAAACGTATAGGGATGAATACATGTATCAGCTACATCATCAGTTTCCTCAATATGGATGGGATAGAAATAAAGGGTACGGTACTTTAGTTCATCGTAAGGCGATTGAGGAGTTTGGCCTATGTGATCATCATCGGATGAGCTTTAATATAGCCTCCCCAAACCCCTCCGAAAGAGGGGCTTTAAAACCCTAAACTTTGAAAAGTTTTTATGAATAGTAAGTTGGGGCTTCATTTCTTTTCTTTAAACCACAATAGAATCATAGGAACATAGAAAATACACACATAGCTTTTTCTATGTTTTATCCTATGTTTCTATTGTGGTTCAGAAAATATGCCGAGAATGAAATTTCGAATGCTATCAGGGTAATCGCAAATGGTGAGTAGAATTCCTGCTGCTGAAGTGTGCGACGCAAGGGACGATGATAGTAGCAAATGCAGCCCGTCAAAAAAAATATTCAGCAATAAAAAACTACCCGCAATGCGTGGAGCCAATTATTAATTCTTAATTATTCTCTACTCTCCCCATTTCCCTAACCCTTCTCTTATTAAAACAGGCTCTTCTTCAGTACAATCAATTACGGTGGATGGTACTGTACCACCAATGCCGCCATCTATTACAAAGTCAACTTCGTTCCTAAAATTTTCATACATCACTTCCGGGTCGGTATAATCTTCTACCATTTCGCCGGGTAAGGATGCACTTAAAATGGGGCGGCCTAATTCTTTAATGATGGCCATGGCAATGGCATTGTTGGGAATGCGCAGGCCGATCGTATCTTTTTTGCTTTGCAATATTTTGGGTACCATTTTACTGGCTTGCAGAATAAAAGTGTAAGGCCCCGGGAGATAATCTTTTAAAATCCGGTAAGTAGGGTTTGAAATAGGCTTTGCAAAATCGCTTAGGTGAGAAAGGTCGCTGCATACAAAAGATAGCTGTGCCTTTTTGGGTTCTACATTTTTGATACGGCAAATTCTCTCAACGGCTTTCTGTTGCAAAATATCGCAGCCCAGCCCATATACCGTATCGGTTGGGTAAATAATGATGCCGCCCTGCTGTAAGCTTTCTACCACTTGTTTTATCAATCGTGGCTGCGGGTTATCTGGATGAATGTGTAATAACATAATTGTGCCTTCTCTTTAAAAATACAGGGTTTTGCTAAAACAAACTGTTACAAACTCAGTTTTGACGTACAAATCGTAATTTGGCGGCAAATTAAGATCTCCAGTATGCAGTTAAAGCCGGTTCCCACTTTCGATTCATTGAGCCCTGAGGTATTCAAAAAAGATTATTATGAACCCGGCCAACCTGTTGTAATCAAAAATCTTGCTAAAGAATGGCCAGCGTATGATAAATGGAACTGGGATTATTTTAAGCAATTAGTAGGCGATAAAAAAGTACCTCTTTATAATAATGTAAAAAGTGATGCTTATACTCCCATTAACACGGCGGATGATTACAAAACCTTTGGTGAGTATATTGACATGATAAAAGCCGGTCCTGCTGCTTGGCGAATTTTTCTCTTCAATATTTTTGACCATGCCCCGCAACTGATCAACGATTTTAAATGGCCGGAACATTATATGAAGGGCTTTATTAAAAAATACCCGATGCTGTTTACCGGCGGGCAAGGCAGCATCACTCACATGCACTTTGATATTGATCTCTCTCATATTTTACATACACAATTTGCCGGAAGAAAAAGAGTGTTGATGTTTCCGTTTAAAGAACAACACAAATTGTATCGCAAACCGTTTGAAGTGTTAAGCCTCGCTGATTTTTCTAACTACTATGAGCAAAACGGAAGCCCTGATTATGAAAAATTTCCGGCATTAAAACTGGCGGAAGGTTTTGATTTTATTTTAGAACCGGGTGATACCTTATTTATGCCTGCGGGTTACTGGCATCATATGGAATATTTAGACAGCGGTTTTGCAATGAGCTTACGGGCCTTGCAACCAACTTTTGCCGGAAAACTAAAAGGCATGTGGAGCTTGATCGGTATGCGCAATATTGATACGCTGATGAAAAAAACTGCACCGCAATGGTGGTATAAAAGAAAAGAGAAGAAAGTGTATGAGAATGCGGCGAGGGTGTTGGCTAATTTAGGATAAACACTTCTTGCTAATTTCATTTACAATAAAAGTAGAAAACTCTTCTGCTCTATTATAGACCATAAAATGTCCTCCTTTCTCAATACGAACATCGGCCTTTAGGGTATCGCCTTTTTCAGCTTCAAGCCATTTAATGTAAACTACTTTGAAGTTCCTTGGCAATACTAGTTTTTGAAAAACAGTTTCATCAGCACCCAGTCCGCTAAAAAAGTAAACTGTCAATTATTTTTATTTTAGTCTTACTGTATCGTCCAAACCTCATTTCCCTTCAACAGCTTATCCAGATCAGCCGGCTTTCTTGTTTTGGCCTCTTCTAATTGTACAGCCATCACATCTTCATAACAAGCCCGGTTGGTTTGATAGAAAACACCGAATGGTCTTGGGAGGTGACCTTCAATTTTCGGGTCATCAAATATGCGGGTTAAAATCTGTGCTTTGTAAATATCCTGTTCATCATGTATCCATAGATCATCGGCACTGTGTCCGAGATTCAGATCAACAACGACCGGTTTAAATCCGTCGAGTTTTATTCCTTTATCGCCGGCCGCACCAAATAATAATGGTTTGCCTTGCTCTAAGAATAATGTTTCTGTAGGCTTGCTTCCTTTCTCGGTAAATATTTCAAATGCACCATCATTAAAGATGTTGCAGTTCTGGTATATCTCTAAGAACGATGCTCCTTTATGTTGATTAGTTCTGATGAGCATTGCCTGTAAATGCTTCGGGTCCCTGTCCATTGTTCTTGCCACAAATGTTGCATCCGCACCCAATGCCAATGCCAGTGGATTGAACGGATGGTCAATACTTCCCATCGGTGTGCTCTTCGTTACTTTCTTTTCTTCAGAAGTAGGAGAATACTGTCCTTTCGTTAATCCATATATCTGGTTATTGAACAACAATACATTCACATCAAAATTTCTGCGCAGTAAATGAATGGTATGGTTACCGCCAATACTCAATCCATCACCATCACCGGTTACGATCCATACACTTAATTCCGGGCGGCTTGCTTTTAAACCAGAGGCCACCGCAGTTGCCCGTCCATGAATAGAATGCATTCCATACGTATTCATATAATACGGAAAGCGGCTGCTACAACCGATGCCGGAAATAATTACAATATTTTCTCTGGCAATACCCAACGTAGGCATTACTTTCTGAACCTGTGCCAGAATAGAATAGTCGCCACAACCCGGACACCAGCGAACTTCCTGGTCGGTAGCAAAATCTTTGGCTGTTAAAACGGGGGCTGTTGTTGTTTCACTCATACATTGGGGATTGAGGCAAAATTACGCTTCTAAAAACAAATGTTCAATTTTCGATAGCCGCTTGGCTTATTGAGCATTTTCCAGCAATGCTTCCCAGTATTCCGCCGCCCTTCTCGTATGTGGTATTACAATGGTTCCGCCTACTATGTTGGCAACAGCAAATACTTCATATAGCTGTTCGGTAGTAATACCCAATTCATGAGATTTGCCAAGGTGATATTTAATACAATCATCGCAGCGAAGCACCATACTGGCAACCAGGCCTAATAGCTCTTTCGTTTTTATATCCAATGCACCTTCAGCATAAGTGTTGGTATCAAGGTTCCAAAGGCGTTTGATGACAAGATTATCCTTGCTCAATATTACATCGTTCATTTTTGTGCGGTAGTCATTGAATTCCTTTACTAGGTTGCTCATGATAATAATTTTATAGCCTCAAATGTAGAAAACTTAACCTTTCATCATTTACCAATAGCGGAAACAGCAGCTAATTTGTATTTTCAAGAAACAAAACAAATTTTTGGGTGGCAATTGCCGCCTTATTAACTAATCCCTCGTCTGTAAACCATGTTACATAAAAAGAAAATACTAATCATTTTTGTTCTAACAGCTTTCATAGTAGTGAGCATTGCCGCTACAAAAGCTCCAGTGTTAAAAGAAAGGAATTTAAAAATATTACCCAAAGACATCAGCGATGCAAAACTGGATAGCATTATGCAAACGTATAATGTGGCATTGGGTGTAAAATGTAACTTTTGTCATGCCCCTTATAATAAAATGAATTTTGCGATGAAAGATTCGCTGGATTATGCATCTGATGCAGAACCGATGAAAGAAGAAGCCAGAAAAATGATGCGGTTGACAATTGACATTAACAAAAACTATTTTTACTATAATATAGATATTCGTCCTGAATATTTACATGTGGTGCATTGTAAAACTTGTCACCAGGGTGAACCATTTCCGCCAGAAGATTAATCATTATTCTTTTTGCATGCTTTCAACCAATCTTTAATACCTGCTACTATTTTTTTGGCTACCTGCTTATGAAAAGCAGGGTCAAGAATTTTCTTTTCATCTTCTTTATTACTTAAGAAAGCCACTTCTACTAAACAATTGGGATACTCCGTGGGGGCATTTAATGCAAAGTTGAAGTTGCCTACATTGCCA
>CAZXMP010000139.1:6752-10128 GCA_964641575.1 uncultured Chitinophaga sp.
CAGCTAATTCCAATTCCAGCATACGGGTCAAAATATGTTGTGTTAACGGACGAAAACCAATATGCTTATAATAAGTACTTACTCCGTTCACACTATCCTTTACAGAAGAATTTAAATGAATACTGATTAGAAAATCGGGATCCTCTTCTTTCAGCATCGCCGTTCGCTCCTGCATACCGAGAGAAATATCAGTTTCTCTGGTCATAAACACCGTGGCATTTTCATCCAGCAACTCCTGCTGTAATTCTCTTGCGATTAGTAAGGTGTATTTTTTTTCTGAAATATTAGTGCTAACGCCTGTGGCTCCATTGTTCGTTCCACCATGCCCAGCATCTACGGCTATTTTCACTTTTGAAATTTCAAGCTCTTGCGGTTGTCTTTTAACTCTTATAGTTAGTTTCTTTCCTACATAATAAATACTGTAGCCCCAATGTTGTTCGTGGTTTAATTCAATCGTTACCCGATATACATCGTCTTCTGTTTGTTCATAATATACATTCTTTATTTCTTTTGCCGAAGATCGCTGTGTAATCCAGTTTGTATTAGAGCTGGCACCATAAATATCAATCACCAGTTTTGATGGATTGATTTGCTGGATGCTCCGGTAAGGGAGCTTTTCATCTAATGCGATGCTTAGGTAATCATACTTTTCGTCACCAACGGCCAATAAACTGGCTGTTAGATAATATGCTGCGGCTTTAATGGAGCTGTCTTTTTTAAAATTGTTTTTTGATAAATACGCTACATGGTTTTTTGATAGCTGCACTTTATAATTTACAGCTGTACTATCCACCACTTTAATAACAACTCCTGTATCCAGGTACGTAATTTTTGCACCGCCTAATCTATCAAAGCCAAAACCATATTCCAGGTATGGTTGTGCACCAATAGTTGTTCCCATTATGGGTTTTACAACTATAGGCTGTGCACTTGCCTCTACACAGTAAAAAATGATAGCATAAAAAGTAAATCGAATCATACCAGCAAGATAAATCAAAGTAAAATATCGCTAGCACACAAGAAAAACTATCTAGTAATATTACCAGTTTTCTATACTAAAAAATAGTAGTTATTCAATCGCTAACGCATTCGCATAAAAACCCGTTATCCCCCTTTCCGTATTATTACTGAACAGCATTTCGGTTTTACTGAATTTTAGTATAAACTCCTATAAGTAAACACTATGTACATATGAATCCCGTTAATATTGCATCCGGATTTATCAACTGAGATAAACCGGTCTTTATCCAATCCTAAGAAAAACCAATGATATGACGTGGAATTCTACAATGGGTCTTATATCCACTCTGGCTTTAATCTTACCAGTAATTCTGGTGCTAACGCTTCGACTAGGCAGGTACAAAGCATTTCCTGCTTTAATTACCTACTATTTTTTATTGTTCACTTATAATTTAATGACCGAGGGCTATATTAAAGCAGATGACGACGTAATTTTCTATTGGGGGCTTGCTAATAATTTGCTAGACGCTCCGTTAATGATTTTATTTCTAAGTTATTTTAGTACCTCGCTGGTATTTACTAAAAAGCTGAGATTATTAATTGCTTTATTTGTTGCATTTGAAATAGCAGTACTTTCTATTAAAGGTATTAATACAGAGGCTATAACTATTATACTTGGGCCGGGAATTCTTATTGTCCTTTCACTCGGTCTTTACTTTTTTATTAAGCAAACTAAAATCGCTATTACTCATCGTAAAGCAACGGGTAAGGCATTGATTTGTGCAGCGCTGCTTTTTGCTTATGGTTGTTATGCTATTGTTTATCTTATTTACTATGTGTTTAAAGCGCATATAGAAGAAAGCGGAAAAATTAGCCAGGAATATGTAGCCGACACCTTTCTTGTGTACTTTTTTGTTACTACACTATCTTCCTTATTACTGTGTGTGGGAATTGTTGTTGAAAGAAAACGTATTCAAAAACTAAATGAGTTGAAAGTAACCCGTAAAGAACTTTCTACTATTTATACCGACACAAAAACGGCTGCCCCGGTAAGGACAGCCATGCTTGATTTTGATAAAGAATTGTGGAATTAAAAACAATACTTTCCTTCAGCCACCATTTTATCAGCAATTCTTCTTCTTGCGTCTTTTACATTAAAAGGTTCAGCCTTAGTAAATCTTTTTAATCCCATTAATATCATTCGTAACTCATCGCCATCGGCAAATGAGTTAACAGCATCTTTTCCTGCTTTATTTACTTTGTCTGCTGCATCAAACAAATAAGTTCGCATAATGTCAAGATGCAATGCAGATACTGCTGCGCCTTTTTCTTCTACCATTTTCATTACTCTTAATAATACACTCTCCGCATTAAAGGTTTCAATGGCCATATCAGCAATATTCATCAGTACCTCCTGTTCACTATCAATTTTCATCATCAGCTTTTGTACTGCTGCACCAGAAGTCATTAAGATTGCCTTCTTCAAATTCGCCACCAATTTTCTTTCTGCTGCAAATGGTGTTTCATCCTCTGCACCAAAATCAGGAATACTCATCAATTCTTTTTGTACAGCCATTGCAGGCCCCATCAGATCCAATCTTCCACCCATGGCTCTTTTCAATGTCATATCCAACGTAAGCAAACGATTAATTTCATTCGTTCCTTCATAGATACGGTTAATGCGACTATCACGGTAAGCTCTTGAAGCATTATACTCCGCACTAAACCCATTACCACCATGTACCTGCACCCCTTCATCCACTACATAATCCAACACTTCGCTACCATATACTTTCAGCATCGCACATTCAATGGCATATTCTTCTGCCGCACCTAATAATGCTTCATTAAACGGTTTACCTGCTGCTAACAACTCTTCTTCTTTTTGATCTACCCAATTGGCTGTACGATACAATGCTGATTCCGCAACGAAAACTTTAATCGCCATTTCAGCCAACTTATATTTAATGGCGCCAAAGTTGGAGATCGGTTGTTTGAACTGTTCTCTAGTTTTTGCGTAATTAACAGTATCAGTTACTGACCTTCTTGCACCGCCCAAAGCTGCTGCACATAATTTTAAACGGCCGATGTTTAAAATGTTGAAGGCGATCTTATGTCCCTTACCAACTTCACCCAATAAATTTTCCACAGGTACTTTACAATCCTGAAAATATAATTGTACTGTAGAAGAACCTTTGATACCCATTTTATGTTCCTCGGGACCTTGTGTAAACCCTTCTGTTCCCCGGTCAACAATAAAGCCAGTGAATTTATCACCATCTACTTTAGCAAACACCGTATATACTTGCGCAAATCCACCATTGGTGATCCAACATTTTTGTCCGTTCAAAATATAGAACTTACCATCATCACTCAACTTAGCCGTTGTTTTTGCGCCCAATGCATCACTACCACT
>CAZXMP010000140.1:0-10101 GCA_964641575.1 uncultured Chitinophaga sp.
ATATCGTAACCAGCTTGTCCGGTTGTCCCTGTGCCATTTGTTTCATAACCAAAAAAGTTAGTTCCACTGGCAGGGTTGCCAACTACTGTAGTCGTATAGTTTAATCCGGCATCAGTTGATTTATACATTCGTCCAAATAAATTTCCACTTGCTTGCACTATATACACATAGTTTGGATTAGCAGGAGTTACAGCTACCATGGAACGACCCGTATTAGTAATACCCTGGGCAACTCCAATAGCTGTCCACGAAACACCCATATCTGTTGATCTTACTACTTCAGTATTACCAACCGCATACATAATATTCAAGTCGTTTGGCTTGAATTCTATATCTTCTTTATGTCCACTGCGTACTTGTGTCCAGCTTGTACCTCCATTAACAGATCTATAAAGACCTACACTGGTACATGCAAAAACAATATTTGTGGAAGTAGGATGTAGTAGTATTTTATAGATAGTGCCCGAAGGACCACTACCAGTATTTGACCATGTTGCGCCTGCATCAGTAGATTTAATTAAACCGTTGGAACCGCTGGTGCCCGCATAAACAATATTTTGATTAGCAGGGTCAATTGCTAATGAAAATACAGACATCCAGGTGGAGTTATTATCAACAAGGGGTGCCCATGTTGCACCCGCATTAGTGGTCTTCCAAATACCTCCTCCCGGGGAACTTACATATATTATTGACTCGTTAGATGGGTGAATAGCCATTGAGGTTAATCTTCCGGTACCCGGATTCCAGCTGGTTGTTCTAACCCATGTTGAAGGCCCTAACTCTGTCCAGCTTGCTGCTTCAGTTTGGGTAGCTTCCAATGAAGGCCGGCTCTGCAGGTATTTATTCCATTCTTCCTGCGCAGAAATGAAAAATCCATTTTCATCTATATGAAATTTTCGTTCATAATACCAGCGTTGAAAATGCTTATATCCAGTACCACGACCGGTGCCTATAGTTTCAAATAGTCTGTCAGCCTGTCTTTTTGCTTCATCAATCGAAATATCATTTCGATCCATTATTTCGTAAACATTTTGTTGTGCAGAAGCTGAAATAGATAATAATGTAAGTAAAAGGAAGGGGATAATTTTTTTCATAAATAGTAGTTCTTGAGTAGTTGTTTGGGGAAATCAAAAATATATAATATGTAGTAGAAACGAGAATTAGCTAACTAATATAAGCAAACGATTGTTGAGTACAGGGTAGCTTTCCCATGAACATTGCGAATAAGTTCATTCATGTTCTCTTCCTTTTATTGCTGCATTTTTCCAGGAGTTGTTGAGTGTTTCAAATTCTTTTAGCTCTTCTGCAGAAAATTGTTTGTTGGAGAGTTTGGTTAAATCAGGTTGCCCTGCATTTATCCAGGCCGTATACCAGAAGGAAGCCACTGCAAAAATGGATTGCCGCATTCTTCGTTCAATCATCCCCATTAATTTTTTATCGTAGGCTTTGGAGAAGGCGGATGAGTATTGGCGAATCGTTATGCCATTTCTTTCTTCAAATGAAAATTTTTGATCGCCGGGAAAATTATTGGTCAGTTCTCTTTCAAACTTTAAAACGGTGTCGGCTGCCGCCGCACTTTCCATTACACGCTGCCAGATAAAATCAGCCGGATTTTTAATGTACTCTGCTTTGCCAATAAAAAAATCCCATTCTTTATCGGCGAGTAATTCGGGCACACGACTTTCCCAAAATCCATGAATACCTTTTTGATCGGTGAATTGGCCATTATGGTTTTTTGTGGCATGTAACGGAACATGGGAGTCGGCAATATAATGACCTATCTCAGCAGAGTATTTTAAAATCTTAGCCTGGCTTTTTTCTTTGAATGCATCGGTAAGCCGGAATAACATGGTTTGCAGCCACCAGGGAACAATGCCATATGTGTTAAGTGTGTCTTCTGAATATTTAGCCACTGCATCATTCCATTTTCTGGGCAACGAATCATACGGGTAAACACCGTAATGATCAATATCGATATAATGCCGTGGACCTTCTTCGGGTATGGCATATCTTCTTTTATCGGGGTCAACAGCATGTTCGGATAAAAAATCTATCTGTGGTTTGTATAGTGCCATCATTTCAGGTGGTAATAAGAAAACAGCATAGTAGTTGATTTTCTTATGACCAAAAAAACCCCAACAGAACGACTGTTGTGCAATAAATGAGAGGGTTATAAGAAGAAGAATTTTCTTAAACATGTTGAATGATGTTTAACAACTAAGATTTTTTTGATTCAATCTTATGATCCCCATTTCTTTCTGCATCCAAATCTACCACCCCGCCAGTAACAGCATATTTCATTGCCTCACCGGAAGTGATATGTTCTATCTTTCTTACTTTTTCTTTTGGTAAAATGTAAAGCTGGCCCGCAAAGTTGTAAGCCTGCGGTACATATACGGCTACTTTATCAGCACCCATTTCAAATTTTTGCATTTCTTCATCTGTAAGAAAACCAATGATCCATACATCCTCAGAAAATACGTTGGCTAAAACTGCTTTGTTGAACTTTCGTTTATCGCCGGCAAAAGCTTCAAAAAAATCTTTAGTAGAGGTGTAGATAAATTTAATACCCGGTGTTCGTTCCATCCATTGATCGAAAAAACTAAGGAAGCTCCCCATTAAGAAAGTGGAACTTACCCATCCTACAAGTATCACAAATAATATAATGATAACAAAGCCGAGCCCGGGAATATTGACATAAGGCCGTAAAATGCTATCCACTTTATCAAACAACCAGTATAAAATATAACCAGTGATACCAATAGGTGCTAGTATAATAAGACCCTGTATAAAAAAGCGGAGAATCTGCTTAACAGTGCTTGTTTTTGCTTTTAATGTCTTACTCATAAGCTGGTTTACGAGACTAAGGTAGTATAAAAAACAGGTGCTCTGTTAAAGCTACTGCGGTTAGTCAACATAAAACCAAATTAACAGTTGTATGTAAAGTAGCTGTACAGGCTGTAATAAGTGCAGAAAGTCGGTAAAATTTCGGTGAACGGTCGAAAATAAAGGTCGGAAACTTTGGCAACGTAAAAAGTTTCCATAGTTTTGTGGCCGATTTTGAAACTATGGAGATAAAAGACAGAATATTATTAAAGGCCGAAGAGTTGTTTATGCAGTATGGCATCCGGTCTGTATCGATGGATGATATAGCCAATGGCCTGGGCATGTCTAAAAAGACCTTGTATCAATACTTTGCTGATAAAGATGAGCTGGTAGAAGCGGTGGTAAATGGACACATTTCCATATCTGAAGGTGATTGTATGAATTGCCGGGAAGGAGCTAAAGATGCTATTCATGAGATTTTTCTAACAATGGAGCATGTTAGCCAGGAGGTGAAGAATATGAACCCTATGCTGCTCTACGATTTGGAAAAATTTCACTTTAAAGCATACCAGCGGTTTAAGGACTATAAGGATAAGTTCCTGCTGCAAATTATACGTAACAATATTGAATGGGGTATAAAAGAAGAGTTATATCGCTCCGATCTCAATATTGATATTTTGTCAAAATACAGGATCGAGTCTATCATGATCCCTTTTAACGTAGCCATTTTCCCCCCGGGTAAATACAACCTGGCCCAGACTTCGGCCATACTGATTGAGAATTTTACTTACGGATTGGCCACTATTAAAGGACACAAACTGATTCAGAAATACAATGAACAAAGAAATAAAAACCTTTCGTATGAAGAGAGTAAGAAATAACAGATGGTTATTGATAGTATGTATGTTGCCCTCCTTTGCATTTGCACAAACTGATACTGCAAAAACTACCCGGCATGAGTTCTCTATTCAGCAAGCCGTTGATTACGCAATTAAGAATAATGTGAATGTTAAGAATGCATTGGTAGATGTGCAATTACAACAAGAGCAAAACAGGGAGTTTACTTCTAATGCCTATCCGCATATTAATGCACAATTAGGTACTACTTACAACCCGGCTGTAGCTACACAGGTGTTGCCCAATTTTATTTCGCCGGCTACTTACCAGGTGTTGATTGACCAGGGTGTAAAAGATGGTAATGGCAACCCCATAACAATGCCCAACGATTTTGGATTTATTGCGGCGCAGTTTGGAACAAAGTTCAGTGCCACAGCAGGTATCAGTCTTTCTCAAATTTTATTTGACGGGCAGGTTTTTGTGGGATTACAGGCAAGGCCTGCGGCAGTAGAGTTCCGAAGAAAAAATATGGAAGTAACTGCCGAAATGATAAAGGCTAATATCTATAAAGTGTATTACCAATTAGTAGTTAGTAAAACACAAATAGAATTGCTGGATGCAAATATTTCGTTGCTGGAGAAATTATTGAAAGACACCAGGATTATTTATGAGAATGGTTTTAGAGAGCAATTGGACGTAGATAAAGTAACGGTGCAACTGGCTAACCTGCAAACGGAGAAAACGAAAGTGTTGAATGTTATCTCTAATGGATATTATGGTTTGAAAGTATTGATGGGCATGCCAGTAAAGGATGAGTTGGTGCTTACCGATAAATTAACTGAAGATCAAATAAAAGAAGGCATATTGGAAAAAAGCATCTATTCGTACGAAGACAGGAAAGAATATCAGTATGCACAAATTGGTAAAACATTGAATGACTATAATGTTCGCCGCTATAAATTAAGCCAGATACCTACGATCAGCCTGAATGCATTATATGCTAAAAATGCCCAGCGGGATAAATGGAATTTCTTCGGAAGAGGAGATTGGTTTTCTGTTTCTAACATTAATCTTAATATCAACATCCCCATTTTCAATGGTTTTATTACCAAATCAAAAATTGCACAGGCACAATTAGAAGGCAGGAAAATTGACAACCAACTCGACGCTTTAAAACTTTCTATCGATAATGAAGTGGAGATTGCCCGTAATAATTACCGCACAGCAATTGCCACCATGGATTTTCAAAAGAAGAATATGGAGCTGGCAGAGAAAGTATATAACCAGACAAAGAAGAAATATGAAATTGGTACGGGTTCGCAAATGGAAATTAATACAGCGCAAACAGATATGAAAACCGCACAAACCAATTATATAACCGCATTGTACGATGCTATTATTGCTAAGGTTGACTTTATGAAAGCAACTGGCAAACTATAACCACTGATTAAATGATTAATATGATATCACTGATTAATAAATACAAAATGAAAAAAACTACATCTGCAGTACTACTTATTGCTGTTACAGGTCTATTTTTCGCATCATGCGGAGCAGGCGCAAAAGATAAAAAAGGTGGCGTAGGTGATTTGAAAGTGAAACTGGAAAAATTGAAAAAGGAAAAATCATCATTGGATGCGGATATCCGTAAACTGGAAGATGAAATTGTAAAAGCTGACCCAACAGCTGCACAGCAAGTAAAAAAATTAGTGTCGGTAGATACATTACGTATTCAGGACTTTGTACACTTTATTGAGCTGCAGGGAAAAATTGGTACGGATGGAGTTGCTTATGTTTCTCCTACCGGACAAGGTGGAGTTGTAAAAGCGATTTATGTAAAGACCGGCCAGAAAGTAAGCAAAGGCCAGGTTGTAGCTAAGTTGGATGATGCAATGGCTAGGCAAAGCGTAGTGGCGGCGCAACAACAAACCGGTCAATTAAAAGCAAGACTGGCGCAGGCACAAACAGTATATGAAAGATACCAGAATTTATGGAAGCAAAATATTGGAGCAGAAATAAATGTAATTAATGCAAAAGCCGATGTGGATGCATTAGCTGCACAACTAAGAGCTGCAGAGGCACAAGTGGGATTGGCTCAAGAACAAGCCAATATGTCGAATGTTCGTGCAGGTATCAGCGGGGTTGTTGACCAGGTTAATGTGAGAGTGGGAGAGTTTTTCTCTGGTATGAGCCCCGACAGAAAACCACAGATTATGATTGTTAGCTCTGCAGGGTTAAAAGTTGAAGTGCCGGTGCCGGATAATTATGTTTCAAAAGTGAAGAAAGGAGATAAAGTGGAAGTAGTAGTTGCGGAAACTGGTAAACCTGCCTTTCAATCAACCATCAGTGTGATAGGTGCTGCTATAGATCCAACTACCCGATCATTTATGGTAGAAGCAAAGCTGGCTTCAGATCCATTGCTAAAACCAAATCAAACAGCTGTAATGCGAATCCTTGACTATGAAGCAAAAGCTGCGGTGTCGGTTCCGGTTAATGTGGTACAAACTGATGAGAAAAGTAAGTATGTGTATGTAATGGAGAAAGCCGGCGATAAAATGATAGCCAGGAAAAAGCAGGTAACTGTAGGGGAGGCGTATAATGGACTAATTGAAATTAAAAGCGGATTGACAGGGGGGGAGCTGATAATTACAGAAGGTTATCAAACGGTGTACGATGGACAAACTGTAACAACGAATTAGAGTGGTGAATGGAAAAACCCCGAAAGGATTGAGTTTGAATAACGATGGATGAAATTCAGTGTAAAGAAAACAGGTGCAAATGCTGTAAAGCGAACAGAACGACGAATAGCCTGCCTGACGGTAGGCAGGTGCGACGCTACAAAAGGTGCTAGTAGTAATGTCGCTTGGCCTCATAAATTTTGGCGACAAACAGCCTAAATAATAAATCAAAACACGGGGAAAGAGCTTCGGCTCTGCCTCGCAACCAATTGATGATTAAAATATTTTCAGATGAAAATTTTAGAAGGAGTTACCAAAAAATTTAAACAGTTCGGACCTACCAGCTGGGCTGTTGATAACAGAACTGCTGTTTACATAATTGCCATACTTATTTCGGTTTACGGTTTATGGAGATTCAATACGATGCCGAAAGAGCAATTCCCGGATATTGTAGTGCCTACTATTTCTGTAGCTACAGTATATGCAGGTAACTCACCCAAGGATATTGAGAACCTCGTAACAAGACCTATCGAAAAGCAATTGAAAGGTATCAGTGGAGCTAAGGTTATTAAAATTCAAAGTACATCGCAGGCTGATTATAGTCTTATTGTGGTGGAATTTGATACGGATGTAAAAACGGATTTGGCCAAGCAAAAAGTAAAAGATGCGATTGATAAAGCAAGAGCGGATTTGCCAAATGATTTAACCAAAGAACCGGATGTACAGGAGTTTGCATTTAGTGAAATGCCTATCATGTTTGTAAACATCAGTGGTGATTATGATGGAATGAAGTTGAAGCAGTATGCTGATAAAATGCAGGATAGGTTTGAAGAGCTGAGCGAAATTACCCGTGCCGAAATTGTAGGGGCGCCTGAAAGAGAAATACAGGTAAACGTAGACCCATATAAAATGACAGCAGCCCGGGTAAGTTTTATGGATATCGAAAATGCCATTGCCAGGGAGAATAATGATATTACCGGTGGTTTGATTGAAGTGGGTAATATGAAAAGAACGCTGAAGGTAAAAGGCCAGTTTGCCAGCGCAATGGATTTGCAGAATATAGTAGTAAGAAGCAGTGCACAGGGAGCTACCGTTTATTTGCGGGATATAGCACAACTGATAGACACAGTAAAGGATAAAGATAGCTATGCCCGTTTGGATGGGAAGAATGTAGTAACACTGAACATTGTAAAAAGATCTGGTGAAAACCTGATTAACGCAGCCGATAATATTAAAGAAGTAGTGGCTGAGATGCAGAAGAATGAAGAGTTGCCGAAAGATTTAAAAGTAGTTTTTACCGGGGACCAGAGCAAGCAAACAAAAACATCTTTTAATGAATTGATCAACACAATTATTATCGGGTTTATTCTGGTGTTGCTTATCCTGATGTTTTTTATGGGTGTTACCAATGCCTTCTTTGTAGCATTGAGTGTTCCTTTAAGTGTATTTGTAGCCTTCTTATTTTTACCAGTTGCCGATGCAATTGTAGGAGCTCCTGTAACACTCAACTTTATTGTATTATTTGCCTTGCTATTTGGATTGGGTATTATAGTAGATGATGCAATCGTAGTAATTGAAAATACACACCGTATTTATAATAATGGAAAAGTTCCAATTATACGAAGTGCCAAGGAAGCAGCTGGTGAAGTTTTTATTCCGGTATTAGCCGGTACAGCTACTACACTGGCTCCGTTCTTTCCGTTGCTATTCTGGAAAGGATTGATTGGCAAGTTTATGATTTATCTGCCAACCATGCTGATACTTACATTAGCGGCATCGTTGATTGTAGCGTTTATTTTCAACCCGGTTTTTGCGGTTAGTTTTATGAAACCGGAAGGGAAAGAATATGAGAAGCCGAAGAAAGCAGTGTTTAAAAGTAAATGGTTTATTGTATTTATAGTGGCTGGTGTATTGATGCACCTCGGTGGTATGCATGGTGTTGCTAACTTCTCATTACTGATGGCTATATTGATGGTATTCAATGCTTATGTTTTAAATGATTTGATTCATACGTTCCAGAAAAAAGCATTGCCCGGGTTGATGAACCGGTATGAGAAATTATTAAGTTGGATTTTGCAAGGGAGGCGGCCTATCTGGGCTTTTGTATCCCTGTTTGCATTATTTGCTGTTGCAGGACTGGGGTTGATGTTGCGTGGAAATAAATCAACTTTCTTCCCTAGTGGAGATCCCAACTTTGTATATGTGTATTTAAAAATGCCGGTGGGAACTGATGCGAAGTTTACGGATAGTGTTACCCGGGTGTTAGAAAACCGTGTTTTAAAAGTATTAGAAAATGATCCGCCGGGTAAGGAAGGTAGTATTACAGAAAGTATTATTACCAATGTTGCAGTAAGTGCCAATAATCCAAGAGATAATAACCGGAGTGTACAATCTCATCTTGGAAGGATACAGGTTTCGTTTGTTGAGTTTGAAAAGCGGCATGGCAAAAGCACTATGCCGTATAAGGATGCAATAAGAGAAGTGGTACAAGGAATACCCGGCGCTAACGTAGAAGTGGCGCAGGAAGATGGCGGTCCGCCCACTGATCCACCGGTAAATATTGAAGTGTCTGGCGATAATTTTGAAAGTATTGCCAGTGTGGCAACACAGTTATTCAATTACCTGGATACTAATCGTGTTGCGGGAATTGAAAACCTGCAGCCGGATGTTGATTTGAATAATCCTGAAATTACTGTGAGTGTAGACCGTGAAAGAGCTATGATGGAAGGTATAAGTACAGGCCAAATTGGAATGGAAATTCGCACCGCTGTTTTTGGTAAAGAAGTAAGCAAGATAAAAGATGGTGAAGATGAGTACGAAATAAACCTTCGTTATACCGACCTGATGCGGAACAATGTTACCGACCTGATGAATATGCGTATCACTTTCATGGATATGAATACGCAGCAGGTAAAATCAATTCCATTAAGTTCGGTAGCTAAGATAGATTACACCAATACAACCGGTGGGGTAAAAAGGAAAAATGTAAAACGTACTATCCAATTGCAAAGTAATGTACTTGACCCTACCATGGTGGGACCTATCAATGCAGAGTTGGAAATTAAATTGGCCGACTTTAAAGAGAAAGTGAAAATACCAGCTGATGTTACCTTGAAATTAAGCGGACAAAGTGAGCAGGAAAAAGAAACACAATCGTTTTTGGGTTTAGCATTTGCAATTGCAATCGGTCTTATCTTTTTAATTCTTGTGTTACAGTTTAACTCCATGAGTAAACCGTTCATAGTAATTACGGAAATATTCTTCTCCGTAATTGGTGTATTGATCGGATACGCTGTAACCGGTATGACGATCGCTACGATCATGTTGCTGGTGGGTATTGTTGGGCTAGCAGGTATTGTAATTAAAAATGGTATCCTCATCATAGAGTTTACCGATGAGTTGCGGGGAAGAGGAATGCGGACAAGAGAAGCAGCTATACAGGCAGGAAAGATCAGGATTATACCCGTATTGTTAACAGCGGTGGCAACTATCTTAGGTTTATTGCCATTAGCAGTTGGTTTCAATATTGACTTTGCCGGATTATTTACGCATCTGCGTCCTAATATTTTCTTTGGCGGTGATAGTGTAGTTTTCTGGGGACCGTTGAGCTGGACGATCATATTTGGATTGATATTCTCTTTCTTCTTAACATTAGTAATGGTGCCAAGTATGTACCTGATGGCAGAACACTTAAAACGTCCGATGCAAAAAATTTATGTCACAAAATATATTGCACTTCTAGGATTTGCTGGTCCCTTCT
>CAZXMP010000141.1:0-10064 GCA_964641575.1 uncultured Chitinophaga sp.
CTCCTTTTTTCTTACTCCTAAATAATTGAAATATGACAAACGAAGCAGTAACAAAATATCTTGAAACAAAGAATCATGCAGCTAATGCTGTAAATATTCATTTTAAAACACGCAGCACTATTACCGGCCTGTTTGTAAAAGGAAATGATTACGAAGAATTAAGATCAAAAAACTTTTGGAGAATCGTCACCCATGCAAATCTTCCACAATGGGAAAAAACAAAGGACATTAGCCTGGCCAAAATATTCAATGGAATGGAATTTACCCGGTTTTCTGAGCAATAAGCCATTTCGCATTGTATTATACTGTTAAATCAGTAATTTTATAATCTTCAAAATTTACACGGTTATGTTTTCCCAGGTTTGGAACAAATACTTACCGATTATCAAGATACTAATGAAGCGGGCAGCCTCCGGCGATGTTCAGACCATGGACATGAATAAGACTGATTTTGAGAGAGCTGCGGGAGGACGTAAAGCAAAATTTACCTTCAACGTAAACTTACACAAAGGCCGCATTCAGAATGTTAGCGCCCCGCCACCAGTAGCAAGAGAACTAGCTACTATTTTGCAGGAAGATGAAATGACCCGTTTATTAGTACGTCAATACGACTACGATTTTTCTTTGAATGGTTCATTCCAATTATCACTTAAAAATGTGTCTCCGGCCACAGAGGCTGCGACAGATACTTCGGAGAGTGATGAAGCGTCTTCGGAATCATAACACTAAAAATTTTCTTATAAAAAAATCCTGTTTCTTAATTGAAACAGGATTTTTTATTTATTTACTACTATTTTATTAAGCTCTTTGTTTTGTTGTTGCTGGCTTCTTCTTTGTTTTCTTTAATGCAGCTTCTATGGCAGCACTCAAATTTGCAAAGGTTGGCTTACCTGTAACCAATACATCATTAACAAAGAAAGTAGGCAAGTCTTTTACGCCCCTGTTAATTCCTTCTTTCAAATCGTCCTGCACCTGCCAACCATACACACCATTCACTAAATCATCCAGGAATTTTTTATTCTTAATTCCGGCTTCCTTTGAGTGCAGTTTTAAACTGGTAGTACCGAGGTTACGACGGTTGCTGAACAATACATTATGCATTTCCCAGAACTTTCCTTCTTGTCCTGCAGCCACAGCTGATTCACTAGCCTTCAAGCTACGCTGGTGGATCAATGTAAGTGGAAAGTGACGGAATTGAAACCGCATTTTTCCATCATATTCTTCCAGTAATTGCTTTACAATTTCATTTGCTTTTGCACACTCCTCGCTTTCATACTCACCAAATTCAACCAAAGTAACCGGGGCGTCTTTTTTGCCCACGAACATTTCTTTAGGTTCAATAATAATTACATCATCTTTTTTAAATGCCATTTTAAACTCCTTTTTTTAGATCATCCCCTTTGTTGGTTCTGAACAATATTATCTAATAACAAAATTCCCGCCACATGGTTGAGCGAAAGTCAGTTATGCCAATCCGGCACAATCCTGAATCGGCTGAAGATAATATTTTTTTGTACCCTGCCAAATCCAGTTATAACTATTTTCCTAACACGTAAGCCCCAATAATGAAAATCAGTAAGTTAGATGAAAAAAATATACTATTTATAAGCTGGTAAAACTGACCCGGCCGAAATGTCGCCAAATATAATATGCCTGCATTCTGGAAAACAGAAAAAGAGTACGAAAAATGCCTTGGCCATAACCTGATGCAAGGAGTATAAACATTTGATTATAAATGACTTGAACTTTACTCTGAAAGTTTGGCTATGCTGATTAAAGCAATATGTTGGTTTGGAAGCCGGATCTCCCGCCATTACTTTTACATCATCAAAGCAATTTCAAGTTGCTTTTAGTGGGAAACGCTGCTTACTGGTAGCACAACGAAACCTTAACTACACTTGCCCTTTTGCTTGTCTGCCTCTTGCCTCATTGCGATTGCCTCCATCAAATTTTTCGTGGACTTTATTTATTAACCTTATAAAACTTTAATTATGAAAAAGATCTTCAGTAACAACCGTATTATCGCAATTGCATTTTTAACCGTATTCACAGTAGCTCTTGCACCAGCTGCAATGGCCATTGAAAAAAAACCATTAGTACCTGCTGAGTTAGTATTTGTTGGAAATATTAAAAACCATCCAGTATTTCAACTTACCGTAACAGGAAGTTCAGCACAGGACGAGTTTACAATTCTTATCCTGGACGAAGCTGGAAATTCTTTATACCGGGAAAGTATTAAGAGTGAAAACTTCTCTAAGAAGTTTCTTTTGAATACAGACGAAATTGGTGACAATACACTACGCTTTGAGGTTTATTGCAAAAAAACAAAGCAATCAGTAGCCTATGAAGTTAGCCAGAATAGCCGCTTTGTACAGGACCTGGCTATTACAGAAGTAAAATAAACATTTACAAAACTGCCAGCCTTTTTGGTAGTAAGTACAACTTGAAAATGCAGGAATGAATCCTGCATTTTTTTATGCATATAGTTTAAGCATACATAAAGTTTATATATAGAATAAGATAGCTTACGAAATCCTCTTATAAAAAAAACAACCAGCTGCAAAACTGCGGCTGGTAACAAAATTGGGATACTTGTTTGAAGTTTGTAAAACGGAAAGGAAATTTTTATTCTCCCATTTTTACATTTACAGCAGATAATCAACGAGGGCCTTTCTCTACTTCAAAAATCACTTTATCATTTTCGTTTACAGGGCCAGGAAGGTTATTGATATGAACAAAAATACTTTCTTGTGATACCAGGTCCTTAATAAAACCAAAACCTTTCTCGTGGTTGAAGAAGGTAATTTTGCCGGTGCGAAATTGATCTTCTTCTGAATGTACATATTCAGGTACACCAATTTCAATATCTTCTAATTTGATTTCTTTTCTCTTCTTAGGATCGGGAGGGGTGGCTGAAATATTGCCATTTTCATCTACATAAGCCATCATATCATCAAGGCCGGTTTTACCCGGATTCTCTTTCCGCTCTCTCATTTTCTCGGCTTTGTCTTTCTTTTCTTTGTCTTTCTTTTTTTGTCTTTCTTTTTTGTTCCAGGTTTCTCCCATGCTGTATTATTTATGTGATTAATTAAGTTTCTAAATTGGATGACAAAGCATTGAAGTGGAAAGCTGCTTTGATACCTTACAAGTATGGTGAAGATACGTTATTTATACAAGAAGAAATCAAGGAGGATACTATGGTTATAATCCGTTAGTTATACACTTTATTTTCTGCTAACACAAAAACGATTGATGTAGAAATACGAGCCATCGTACATCTACCGTGACGTTTTTTCAGTATCGTAGATTACCATCAATGATACTCATGTAGTTAACCTGTCAGTGGATAACTACCATCCCAAACACTATAATGCGGAGTTATTGCAGGTTACTTTTGCGCTGTCAATTACAGATAATTTTTACAGCGTTCCGTATAGTTTTGAAAAACCTGTACCTGTCGTCCCCGGAACATTCGCTGTATTTTTCCAATAGTCCTATGCAATGACCTGCTAATAAATCCAAGCCCTCAGGGTCGGCATTGTTTCACTTAAAATGAAAACAATGTTTAAAAGAAAACTTAGTAAAGCATTTCTAATTGCTTTTAGCTTTTTATGTATGGCTGCTACTTCAGGTGGCAAAACAGTATCAGAACGAATCCATACTACTGCTATCAACTGCGATACTACGTTGCATCAAGAAGCAACTATACCGGGTCATTCATTTGATTCAACTGGTTTATGTACTTGCCTGCCTGCACTTAATGACTCACAGTTATCAGTAGCACCAAAAATCGAATTAAACAAACATGCCCGTGATTTTATACAGCACTATCTCCAACAAGAAAGTTTTTTCCTCGAGAAAATAAAAGCGAAGAGTGCCCCTTACTTTGATATTATCGATTCGGTATTTACAAAATTTGATCTGCCAATAGAATTAAAATACCTCGCAGTTATTGAATCGAAACTAAATAACAATATCAGCTCCCCGGCCGGTGCTGCAGGCTTATGGCAAATTATGCCTGTACCTGCCCGACAGTTTGGACTAATAGTGAAAGGAAAAGTTGACGAAAGAAAACATAGTTATAAAAGCACGGTGGCTGCTGCCAAATGTCTTATTTACTTACATAAAATATTTGATGATTGGTTATTAACTCTTGCGGCATACAATAGCGGACCAGGCCATGTATTATCTGCTATAAAAAAATCAGGCAGCCGTAATTATTGGGTGTTGCAAAACTTCTTACCGGAAGAAACCAGGAAGCATGTAAAGAAATTTATTGCCATGCATTATTATTTTGAGGGGAAAGGAAGTCTAACAACTTTAACAAAAACAGAAACGCAGGCACATATAAAAGCGGTAGCAAGTTTTGTGGAAAAGCAAATTTTGGTAGATACGGCAATAACTGAAACTTTGGACTTGAACAGATGAGAAAAGGCTATTCCTTTTTTCTCTTTTGAAGTTGATTGATGTCGTCCAGGTCTTTTAAACGACCTGCTGCTTTCTTTGCTTCTATTAGATGGTTAATATGAATCATTCTTATTGGCAAACCATAATCATCATAAATAGCAGATAAAGAATAAGTTTCATCAAAATCTAAACCCTTAACAGCAGTCATGATATCAATTCCAACAGGGTTTCTACCAAAAGAAAAAACATCGGTCTCCGCTACATTTAAAAATTTTTCTTCAGTCATATCAAACAATGGCATTCCAAACTGCCGAAAAGATCGAACCAGCTTTTTATAATTCTCTGTAGAACGTTCCACCCAAATATCCATATCACCAGTTACTCTGGCATGCCCATGGAGAATAACAGCCATCCCTCCTACCATTATATATTTAACATCCTGGTCGTTGAGTGCTTTTAAAAAATCCCGAAAATCTTCCTGAAAAATATCCGGCATTAGTCTTCAAGTTTTTTCATGCTGAAAACAGTTTTATCCATACGTGGAGGATTATTAATATCAAACTTGTATGCAACACTGGTTAAATACCATGCAATCTCCAACCGTTCTTTAATAGAATGGTTAGTATAATTGCGCATGGCATCATCCGCTTCTTCAAAAGTTTGAATTTTGAAAGCCGTTTTATCCATCCGGTATTTCTTAGGCGTAGCCATGTTATAAAATTAAGAACAAAAAAGGAAGTTTGAGTTTGTTAGCAATTTCAACTCCAGAGTAAGAAGGTTCTTAAATCCCAAACTATATCCGGCATTAGTTAATCACCGCATTTATTTTTTGCCAAAGCTCATTATCAAAACCCGATAAAGCAAAATTGGGGTTTGCAGGATCAGAGGCGTTACCCATTCTTATCACTACCATTTTTTTACTGGGTACAACATAGATGCGTTGATCTTCGGCACCCATAGCGGCATACATATCAGCCGGTGCATTGGGTACCAATGTGCCGGGAAAAACAGTTTGGCTACCAGGGAGCATGGCACTGCTTTTACCATTCAACCACCACAGATACCCATAAGAAGGATTTATACTTTGTGATGTATTAATGCTTTCATTAAAGAAGGTTTCATTCACCACCTGTTCGTTTTGCCATTTCCCTTTGTTAAGGGCCAGAATGCCAAAACGAGCCATGCTGCGGGTATTGCTATGGTAAATTTTAAAGATGAGGCCATTGTTCCAAAAACCATCCATGCCTAACTTGTTTTTTAGTTTGGCGTTGAAATAGGTTTCAAAACTTTGTCCGCTGGCTGCGGCTACCACATCCATCAGCTTTTGAAACACATTGTGGTAACTCCAACGGGTACCTGCATCGGCCATATAAGTAAGATTGGCAGTGGTCACTAAATTGTTCGCATCATTCAAACCAGAAGTCATTGTTAGCAGATTCCGGACAGTGATCAGGTTTTCTTTATTAGCCGGGGCACTGGTCCATCCTGCACCTAAATAAGTTGATACACTTGAATTGGTATTCACAAACCCTTCCTGCTGTGCAATGCCGGTAGTAGCAGTGGCTAATGTTTTGCCGGCACTATTCCAGGGCCAGGTAGTGGTGCTCGTATGACCATCAAAATATTCCTCCATTACAATACGGCCATTTACCAATATCATAAATGACTTGGAGTTCTTTAATTGCAGGTAATCTTTTAAAGGCTGTACGCCGCTTTGGTTCCAGCCAAGGCTGGCGATGGTGGTAGTTTCCCAGGTGCTACCAGTTACAGGCGGATAGTACATTGTTGCAGCAGGTGGATTGCCGCCGTCATCATTATCTTTTGAACAGGCTGCGAAAAAAGGCAATAATAGAAGGAGAAGCTTTTGCAGGTTTTTCATACTTGTCGGTTTCGAATTGTCGGTTGGACGGATGGGAAAGGGAAAAGTTTAGTTGGAGCTGATTAAATTTCTACTTATCACTTTACCGGATACGAAACGTTGACAAACCATTTATATTTTGCCGGGATCAACTTAATACGCCTAGTTGATGCATCTACGTAGGATGTTTACGATTGGAAACCTAACGCCAGGTTATGCTTAATAAATATTGCTCAGCAATAGATTGCCGTTGACAATATTAAATACCAGCTCCTTTACATTTTTAGATCGGTTACAAAGTATTTTTATATCAACTCTTTTTTCTTTTGATTTTAAATATTCAACGGTGAAATCTTCGGGGTTGCTAATATAACCCGACAGATCTTCCAATGTTGCTTTACAATAGATCTTATCTTTTGGAATAGCAGGATTGCAGGCTTCCATTCTGTTCTTACGATTGGCCACATCGCCACCGGTATATAAAACTCGTTTACAGAAGCTATCAATACGATCAGCATTTGCCAACCGTATCAGCGTTTTCACTTCTTTCATTACAGCAAGCGATGTAATGGCTTTCTTATCAAAAACTATTGGAAGATTTTCTTTGTAGGTATAGTTCTGCCCCACCGTTTTGCTATTCATGGTGAAGCTGTTTTCTACATTGCCAATATCGATGATTTTGTCTTTTTCCAGGTACAGCACCACATCATCCCATTGGTTTTCGCCGGCTTTATAGATAACCAGTAATACCCTTTTAGTGGTACCAATCACATCAATAGAATATACATTGGTAACTTCTGCCGTACCCAGGTTGATACCGCTCTTGAGTACATTAGCAATAGCAATATTAAATTTCTTCTCCACCAGGGCTTTTTCGGTGGCATTGGGGCTGATCAAAAAATCGGGAGCACTTCTGTTCCATACCCAAAAAAGATAGCTCTTACCCAACTCCTTATCGTTGGCAGCCTTGGCCATAAAGGTGAAGCAAAAAAATGTGGCCAGCAGCAATACCTGTTTCATAGTGTTTCTTTTTGCGGCAAAAATACGGATCGGCGTGTTTTTTAAAAATACCCGGTGGAAGGTATTTAGAATTAATATCTGGCAATGAAGTAGCTATTCGTTGTGACTTTTGTGAAGAGAAATATTAAGAATGCCGTGGAAATTTTTCTCATTCTTGAAAGAAGTTCGCTAATACAAATTTGTTAACCCAGCTGCATTGCTACTAGCATCGTTCCTTGCGTCGCACTCTTGTACTTTCGGAACAGGGATGAGCATTTTGTAATTTGTCTTATTTTGTACGGGGTGCTGGTTCAAGGATGGTAAAATACTGTTCGTCAAAGTTGAGTTGCCTCTAAGCAAAAAATGACAATTGTAATAAACAAAAAATCTTTAATTTCGTAATGGACTGATAAAAGCTGTCATACTACAACGAATCTGTTTAACTGCATATATTGACTATATGAAATTTCTTAAAAAAATATATGCACTTATAACATTAAAGAAATTGTTACTTCTACTTATTATTCTAATTCTACCTTTTGCGATTTACTTCACTTTTGACCATTATAAGAAAAATAAATTGCATGAGAAAAATGAAAAAAATAGACTAATTAGAGAAGCTGAAGAGAAGATAATCTTAGATTCTATTTCGCAAGTAAAAATTTGGAGCCAGTTTGATATAGATCAAATAGGCTTAAAAGAAATATCTCTAAGAACGAAATATATTAATGGGCATATGTACTATTCATTTAATGGCACTTTCAATGGGATAAGGAGGCTGCCATCGAATCCTTCTTATCAAGACAAATTAAAAATCATTTTTCTTGATGAAGATAATTTTGAGATTAAAGAAATTAGTGTGCCATTAAGCACTTTAACTTATCTCTATACAGATGGAAAAGAAACTGGGATAAACGTTGATGACAAGTTACAAATCCCAAAAAATGAGTACTTGAAATTTAACGACTGGACTCTTGGCTGGCAAATCACAAAATAATTTATGAAAAGATTGATACTTATATTATTTGTATTTCTTTCACATACGGCATATACTCAGTCTTGCAAAAATTTACCTCGCTCATTTTCAACTTATAATAAAGCAATTAACCTTGTAAAAAGTAGTGAATTTAAGTTTACAGAATTTGCAAATACATCAAACAGTTCATGGATAACTTCAGCAAAGTACTATAGCTGCGATGGAAATTCTGGATACTTTATCTATACCACTAACCGAGGATATGAATATATTCATAAAGGTGTACCTAAACCAATATGGGATGGGTTTAAAAATGCCTCTTCAAAGGGATCTTACTATGACCGTTACATTAAAGGCAATTATCAACTGCCTTTACAATAGACTTGTTTAATTGCTATTTATCAGCCCTAGTAAATCCTCTAAAAATTGATTCCTTAACATTTTTATAGGGTTCAAAACTCAAGCCTAAACTTTTATGTAAAAGAAATTCCTTAGGTATATTGTTTGATTGATTTTTTGAAGTTGCAATTTGTATAAATTTCAAAACTCTCAATTCACGATAATACTCAAATTCATACTCCTCCTGAGAGAACTGTTCTATGCTTTGAGCCTCCAATTGAAAATCTAATCTCATAACAATAGTAAGCCTCCCTTTATAAATTCTATTTTCTTTAGGCTTCAATAAATGCCGAGTTTTAGGAAAATAAAGTGCATAATTTATTTTCCCATAAAATGTATATATACCATCATGAGACATGACATCTTCATATATAGTAGAAATATTTTTTCGATAATCAAACTCACCACGAAAGAAACCACTTCCTGAAATATCCCTAATATTCATTATTAACCCACTTTCAATTGTCTTCCGGGTATTGGGTACATTTTCACTATTCATATAACCAGCATATATTCCCAGAAACTCACTATTAAAATTTTGTTTTCGTGTATGGTAAAACCAAAATAATAAAATCGGCGGAGTGATAATTCCAAACAAATCACTTAAGTGACTAAGAGTAATGCTCAGAAACATAAAATACTTTTTCTAAAGTTACGACTACAATGTACATTATAAAAAAGCCCCAACTCTCGTCAGGGCTTTTGAATTTTTACTTTTGATTTTTGACTTTACTTCACCTTCTCCGCCGCCTCATTCCTAAACACCACCGTATTATCAAACACATCCACCAGCACCGGCTGGCTCTTATCTACATCACCAGCCAGTATTCGTTTACTCAACTGGTTTACAATTTCTTTTTGTATCAACCGCTTTAGTGGTCTGGCACCGAGCTGCGGGTCGAAGCCCTGCTCGGAGAGAAACTCTAAGGCATAATCGCTGAATTGTAAATCAATGCCACTGTCTTTTACCAGCTCCACTAATTTGTTCAACTGAATTTTTACAATGCCTCTTATTTCTTTCATCATCAGCGGACGGAACATAATGATCTCATCTACCCGGTTCAGGAACTCTGGTCGAATGGTTTGGCGCAACAGATTCATCACTTCCACCTTTGCTTTATCCGTTACTTCTTCTACGTTATTTTCTTTCACACCTTCAAAGGCATCCTGTATCAAATGGCTGCCGATATTACTCGTCATGATGATGATAGTGTTCTTAAAATTCACCACCCGGCCTTTGTTATCCGTTAATCGGCCATCATCCAACACCTGCAACAATACATTCCACACATCCGGATGAGCTTTTTCAATTTCATCGAGCAATACCACACTGTAAGGTTTTCTTCTAACGGACTCTGTCAATTGTCCGCCTTCATCATACCCCACATATCCCGGAGGTGCACCCACCAATCTTGATACGGTATG
>CAZXMP010000142.1:0-10057 GCA_964641575.1 uncultured Chitinophaga sp.
CCTGTGGTCAACCCCAAGTTCGACAAGGAATTGATCATGGCTGACAAGGCCTTTGACGCCAACAACCAACTCGTCTTCGACATCACTGGAGCTCACAAGGACAACTTGTACGGTGACCACAACACCATCAACGGGGTCCCCTTCCCAAGTTTGCAATTCAAAAACGTGTATCCAAACTTTCATATCTTCTGAAAGATTGATGATAAAAGGAATCTCACTCATAAATGAATAAGAGGCCACATAAGTACCGCCAGTAACAAGAACTTTTTCAGGAAAACTTTGAGATAAGGTCCATGCAATTGGATTGACTGCTAAAACAGCACAAAGCAACACAAAAGAAAAAGGAGCAAGAAGTGTAAGAGCTTTAATTACACACCCGGTACTAAGCGGAAAGGCATACGAGAATATTGAAAACAGTGTGCTGGAAGAATTAATAGTGTGTGATACAATACCAGTGAAGAGAGAAACGGAAAAGATAAAAGTGTTGAGTGTAGCCGAACTTTTTGCAGTAGCTATTAGAAATGCGTATGAAAATAAGAGTATAACAAGTCTTTTTATTCATTCGCAAAGAAGAGATAAATAAGTGAGTCAGGAGTTATGAGTCGAGAGTCAGGAGTAGGGGTCGTTGGAATTTTGAATTGAAACAGCAATAAGTAAAGAGTATCTATTAACGCAAAATAAAAATTAAGAAATGAAATCAATTACAATCGAAGGACAACTGAGGACCGGATTCGGCAAAGGCGCCACCCGACAACTCCGCTCTCAGGAACTGGTGCCCGGTGTAATTTATGGCGGCTCTGCAGAGATCAGCTTTCATGCTCCTGCTAAAGCTTTCAAAAATTTAGTGTACACCCCGAGTTTCCAGATCGCTGAAGTAAAATTAGATGGCAAAACGTACAGAACTATTCTGAAGGATTTGCAATTTGACAAAGTGGATGATAAATTGATCCACGTTGATCTGCTGGAACTGGTAGAAGATAAAAAAGTGATTGCTGATATTCCATTGAAGTTTGTAGGAACTTCTAAAGGTGTAAAAGACGGCGGTAAGTTAATTACCAAAATGAAATCACTGAAAGTAAAAACATTACCTAAGTACCTGAAAGAGCAAATTGAAGTTAGCATTGACAATTTGGAGTTGAATGGTAACATCAGGGTAGAGGATGTAAAATTGGATAACTACGAAATTCTTAACTCACCTCGTATCCCAATTGCTTCTGTAGTATTAACAAGACAGTTGAAACAAGAGGAAGCGGCTGCAACACCTGCTGCTGCTAAGCCTGCTGCCGGAGCTGCTGCTCCAGCCGCTGCTGCTGCGCCTGCAAAAGCTGCTGCCAAGAAGTAAGCATTTTTTAAAGAATATTTAAACCCGTCTCGTTTTATGCGAGACGGGTTTTTTAATCGGTAAACCCGATATTTGATTTAGATAATAACACATGAAATTTTTAATCGTCGGCTTGGGAAATATTGGTGATGAATATGCTCACACAAGACATAACATTGGTTTTGATGTGGTAAATGCATTTGTACAAAAGCACCAGGCTACTTTTAAGGTTGAGAGGCTGGCGTATATGGCAGCTATTAAATGGAAGGGAAAACAATTCATTTGTATTTGCCCTACTACCTATATGAACTTGAGCGGTAAGGCTGTAAAATATTGGATGGATAAGGAAAAAATTCAGTTGGAGAATATCCTGGTAATTGTGGACGAGGTAGCCATACCCTTCAACAAATTAAGAATAAAACCGGGAGGAAGTGATGGCGGGCACAACGGGCTGAAAAGTATCCATGAATTGCTGGGTACAACTAATTATCCAAGGCTAAGATTTGGCATTGGAAACGATTACCCTAAGGGTTTGCAGGCCGATTTTGTGCTCGGTAAATGGACGAAAGAAGAGGAGCCATTAGTAAAGCTTAAAATTGAGAAGTCGGTAGAGGCTATTGAATGCTTTGCCACACAAGGCCTTGCAACGGCCATGAATAAGATAAATAATCAGGAGTATTCACTATGATAAATCAGATTGATTACTTAATTTAGCTGCCCGACCTGCGATTATCGCAAATAAATCCAATAAACATACTGATAGCCACCTGAATATATGGGATAAACAGCCGTATGAGCAATGTATCCGATGTATTTACTAAAACCACCACCTTTCGTTTATGAAAATCTTTTGTGTTGGACGAAACTATGTAGCACATGCTGAAGAATTAGGCAATGAGGTTCCGGATGAACCTGTAATATTTATGAAGCCTAAAAGCGCCATGTTGCAGCCGCATACACCCTTTTATTATCCTGAGTTTACTAATGAGCTTCACTATGAGTGTGAGCTGGTGTTACGTATCAGCAAAAATGGTAAATACATCCAGGAAAAATTTGCCAGTAAATATTATGATGCTATTACTGCAGGTATTGATTTTACAGCAAGGGATATACAAAACCAGTTAAAAGAAAAGGGCCTTCCCTGGGAAAAGGCAAAAGCATGGGATAATTCTGCTGTAATTGGAAAGTGGACACCGCTAACCAATATTAAAAACAAAAAGGACATCAATTTCTGTTTATACAAAAACAAAGAACTCGTTCAGCAAAGCAATTCATCTATGATGATTCACAGCTTTGATGAAATTGTAGCCTATATTTCAAATTACTTCTCTGTGAATATTGGAGATGTAATTTTTACCGGTACACCCGCCGGCGTAGGTGAAGTGGTAGTGGGAGATGAGTTAGAAGGATTTATTGAGGATGACAGCATGTTTACACTGGAAGTTAAATAAAAGTGGCGTGGCGGATCATCTCCGGCCAGGCTAACGAAACCAACTGCAATAAGAAGGCCATTCTGGTAAAACAGGATGGCCTTTCTTTTATGAGTATAGATGTTTTTGAAATAAAAATGCTGTAAAGTGTTTCCCTTAAATTTGTTGGCTATTATTGCTTGCTACAAATGATTGACAACACTATCTTATTGAAAGCTTATCGGCTTATGAGCCAGGCAAAAGCGATGGCTGAAATATATGAAGCCAATCGTTCTATTTGTAAATACGTTCACTCGACATCAAGAGGACATGAAGCAATACAACTAGCCACTGCTTTTCAATTACAACCACATGATTTTATAAGCCCTTATTATCGGGATGAAAGTTTGATAATGGGGATGGGCTTTTCACCCTACGAACAAATGCTGCAATTGCTGGCAAAAGGCAATGATATTTTTACGGGTGGCCGTGAATATTATTCGCATCCCAATTACAGAGGCGATGATAAGCCAACAATAATTCATCAAAGCAGTGCTACTGGTATGCAGGCGATACCAACTACAGGTGTGGCACAAGGCGTGAAATACAAGGCCTCCCTAAATCCCTCCGAAGGAGGGACTTTAAACTCCGAAAGCACTGAAACGACTATTGGATTTTCAGGCTCTAAGATCCCCCCTTCGGGGGGCGGGGGGGCTGTTGTTGTATGTTCTCTGGGCGATGCAAGCATCACCGAAGGCGAAGTAAGCGAAGCATTTCAATTTGCTGTACTAAAGCAATTGCCAATTATATATTTAGTACAAGATAACAATTGGGGCATAAGTGTAACTGCCGAAGAGGCCAGGGCCATGAATGCGTTTGAGTTTGCTGCTGGTTTTAAAGGAATGAATAGAGTACAGGTCGATGGCAGCGATTTTGAAGCCTCTTATTTAGTGATGAAAGATGTGGTGGAATTAGTACGCAGGGAAAGAAAACCATATCTAGTACATGCACAGGTGCCTTTGCTCGGCCATCATACAAGTGGCGTAAGAAAAGAATTTTACCGAACAGATAATGATTGGGAAAAGCATTTACAAGATGATCCCAATCCAAAGCTTAGAAAAAAATTATTGGAGAGAGGGGTCAATGAAAATGAGTTATTGCAAATAGAAAAAGAAGCAACGGAACTGGTGGCGAATGATTTTACAAAAGCAGTGGCTTCACCTGAGCCAGATCCTGCAACGGTAACGGATCATGTATTTGCAGCAACAACTATTACTGAAGAAAAAGGAGAAAGAATTCCTGAAGGTGCTACAAAAATTGTGATGGTGGATGCGGCTTTATTTGCAATTCGGGAAATAATGGAACAACATCCTGAAGCTGTTTTATACGGGCAAGATGTTGGAAAAAGATTAGGCGGTGTTTTTAGAGAAGCTGCCACTTTGGGTGAACAGTTTGGTGAGAACCGTGTATTCAATACGGCAATTCAAGAAGCATATGTGGTAGGTTCAACTGTGGGAATGAGTGCTGTTGGATTAAAACCAATTGTAGAAGTGCAGTTTGCTGATTATATCTACCCGGGTTTTAATCAACTGGTAACAGAAGTTTCTAAAAGCTGCTATCTCACTTGTGGAAAATTTCCAGTGTCGATGATATTGCGGGTGCCGGTTGGTGCTTATGGCGGCGGCGGTCCTTATCACAGCGGAAGTGTTGAAACAACAGTGCTATCTATCAAAGGAATTAAAGTAGCTTATCCATCTAATGCTGCAGATATGAAAGGATTGATGAAGGCCGCTTATTATGATCCGAATCCGGTAGTAATGCTGGAACATAAAGGATTATACTGGAGCAAAGTACCCGGAACAGAAGATGCAAAAACAGCAGAACCGGATAAAGATTATATACTGCCGTTCGGCAAAGCGAATATTGTTCTCAATGCTTCTGACAATGCAATTGCCAATGGCGAAAGCTGCGTAGTCATTACTTATGGTATGGGAGTGTATTGGGCAAAAGCGGCTGCTAAAAATTTTAATCAACAAATTGAAGTAGTGGATTTGCGTACATTATTTCCGTTGGATGAAGAACTCATCTTTGAAAGAGTAAAAGCACATGGAAAATGTTTGGTGCTTACGGAAGAACAACAGAACAATTCGTTTGCCGAAGCATTGGCCGGAAGAATTTCTAAACATTGTTTTCAATCGCTGGATGCTGCCGTAGAAGTGTTAGGGGCGTTGAATACTCCTGCTGTTCCGATGAATATGATTTTGGAGCAAGCAATGTTGCCGAATGCAGAAAAGGTTACTGCTGTGTTGAAGAAGTTGTTGAATGCATAAATTTTTTAACCAGCGACATTAACACAGATGATCGTCCCTTGCGTCGCACACTTCATCTTTCTGTTCTCTACTCAGCAATTGCCGGAGGTAATAAAATAAAAATGCGGGGCTGCAAGCCCCGAATAGCAAATTCTATATGAATGTTTTGGGCTTTAGCCCTTCAAATTTAATTTTATCTGCAACTCCTCAAATTGCTTCTCATCAATCGTTGCGGGTGCATCTAACATTACATCTCTTCCAGAATTGTTTTTTGGAAATGCAATAAAGTCACGGATGCTTTCGCTGCCGCCGAGGATTGCGCAAAGACGATCAAAACCAAAAGCAATACCACCATGCGGTGGTGCGCCATATTCAAAGGCTCCGAGTAAGAATCCAAACTTGTGTAATTGTTCTTCCTCATTCATACCCAATGCTGCAAACATTTTTTCCTGCAACTCTCTTTGAAAAATTCGGATAGAACCACCGCCAATCTCATTTCCGTTCAACACCATATCATATGCATTGGCTTTGATGTTGGCATAAGGATGTTCCAGGTATTTATCTAAGTTCTCTACTTTGGGCGAATTGTTAATCATTGTATCAACATCTGAAGGTCTTGGACTGGTAAAAGGATGATGCCTTGCTACCCATCGGCCAGCACCGCCACCGTCCTGATCTTCCAAAGCAAATTCAAATAAAGGAAATTCCAGTACCCACAGCAATTTGAATTCATCTTTTTTGCGTAGCGATAATTTATCAGCCATATACATACGTAAATCGCTGATAGCTTTTCTTGTTCTTTCTTCAGTACCGGCCAATATTAAAATCAAATCACCGGCTTTTGCATTAGCTGCATCAGCAATGGCTTTTAATTTTTCTTCGCTATAGAATTTATCTACACTGCTTTTATAGGTTCCGTCGGCATTTACTTTTATAAACACAAGGCCTTTCATTCCTATCTGCGGACGTTTTACCCATTCCGTTAATTCATCGGTTTGCTTGCGGCTGTATTCACTGCAACCCGGTACTGCAATTGCAACAACGGTTTCTGCTTCATCAAATACTTTGAAATCGGCTCCGTTTATCAATGCAGCATTATCCTGTTTATCTGTATAAACGGTCGAAGGCTTTTTCAGGTTCAGCACTTTCATGTCGAAACGGATATCTGGTTTGTCGTTCCCATAATTCCACATCACATCTTCCCAGGTCATCCGTTGCACTGTTTCGGTATAATCTATCCCTTTTACATCTTTGAAGATGGATTTGATCATGCCTTCAAACATGTTCAGAATATCTTCCTGCTCTACAAATGCCATTTCACAATCAATCTGTGTAAACTCAGGCTGACGGTCGGCACGCAGATCTTCATCCCGGAAACATTTTACAATCTGGTAGTAACGGTCATAACCGCTTACCATTAATAATTGCTTGAATGTTTGTGGAGATTGGGGTAAGGCATAAAACTGTCCGGCATTCATTCTGCTGGGCACCACAAAATCTCTTGCACCTTCAGGAGTGGATTTAATGAGAAACGGAGTTTCTATATCCATGAAATTATGCTGGTGCAAATAATTTCTGGCTGCACGGTTTACTGCATACCGTAATTCTAAATTTTTCTTCACTGCATTTCGGCGCAGATCAAGAAAACGATATTTCATACGCAGGTCATCACCACCATCCGTATCATCTTGAATAGTGAATGGCGGTACTGCGGATTTGTTCAATATTTTAAATGACGTAACGGTGATCTCGATTTCGCCGGTTGGTATGTTTGGATTTTTATTGCTGCGTTCGTTTACAATTCCGGTTGCTTGTAATACAAACTCACGGCCCAACGGATTTTCATCCAGTTGTTTGGAAAGGTCTTCACCAATTAGTAGCTGGGTGATGCCATAGCGGTCACGCAAATCAACGAAGGTGATGGCGGTTCCTAGTTTTCTAACGGTTTGTACCCAGCCTGCCAAAGTAACTTCGGTGCCTTTTTGTGCTAATCTTAATTCGCCACAAGTGTGAGTTCTGTACATAGTTGTAAACTTCAAAAATTGGTCAATAGAATTACGAGACGGTGAAGAGTGCGACGCAACAGCCGATGATAGTAGTAATATCGCTGGGTAAATTATTGTATTTCCCCTTTCTTCAACTGGCGGCAAAGATAGCAATGCAACAGCTAATTTTTGCTGGTTTTTAGTACCGCTCGGAGGGAGCTTTTGTATTTATATGCCGATTGTTTTACCAGCTTTCAGGTCTTTAGGGAACTGTATTGTGTAATAAAATAATAATATACAGAGGCCGATAAAAAATGGAATTAAAGCTAAGTGTTTTCCGGTTACCCAGGCCCAGACAATATGTTCATCAAACCCAAAAAATTCACTAATCATCCAGTAGCCATTGGCACTTATCCAAAAGGCTATGGCAAGATTGTGTGCCAACTCTGCTTTTATACTACGGGTACGCCATGCAATGATGATGGCAATAGTTAATGTAGGAATAAACATAGCAAGGCCAAGTTCCTGCCAGATTAGGCACCAACTAATATCTTTTACTAGCCAGAAAACGATGTGCATATTTTCCATGCGTCTGTATCTTGCAGGAATGATGTATTGTCTTTCGTTAGCTTGATTCATTGGTAATTTGTTAGCTGGAGAAAGTTAAGAAATATTGCGGGAAAGTATTTTGCTAAAGCGATTTACATCCGCTTCTGAATTGATTGGTTCGTTATGCACTAAATGATTGGCCAATTGCTTTGCAAAAAATGGGGCCAGTGAGCAGCCTTTTGTTCCCATTCCATTTAATATTCCTATTACAGGATGCAAGGGATGAAAACCAACAAAGGGCCTTCGTTCCAATGTAGCGGGGCGAATGCCACAAAGGTGATCAGTGATTTTAAAAGGAGTTTTTAACCAATGCTTTAATAGTTGTTCTGTTTTGTTGTAAAATGCTTGTGTAGGATTTTCATTGTCAAATTCCCATGCATAATTGGAACCTACCCACCATTGCCCTGGAGTTGATAGCGGCACCAACATCATTCCTTTTTTGTAAATATGTGTAGGTGATAAATCAGGAGCTTCTATCATAAGCATTTCTCCTTTGTTGGGTGCAAAAGGTAATAAGCTAAAATATGGGTTAACGGCACTGCTGTTGCCATCGCAAAATATAATTTTATTTGCTGTTACGTTTTTATAATGAATTTTTTCAGCAACAACTTTCAATTGAGCGATATCAAATTCTTCTTCCAGTAATTGTTCATTTGTTATTAGTTGTTTGCGCCACGTAGGTAATAATGTATCAAGATGGACAGTGTAAACGGGTTTTATTTCTCCGCAGCCAAAATCATAGTTGAACTGATTTCGAAAATAGTTTTGTTCCGGATAGCTGCTAACATAATCTGCTTTTTCTTCTACCCGCTGCATAAAACTTTGCCGCATTTGGGGGCTCGGAAAGAAGTCGATAATATTTTTTTGAGAAAGTGCTGTAATTCCTAACTCATTTCCAATTTGCTGGTAAGCCTTCAATGCAAATGGTAAAATTTCTTTGGCCATCCATACTTCTACATGGCGACGACCTGTAACTGGATTGATAATGCCCGCAGCAATTCTGGAAGGAGCAAGTTGGTAATTATTATCAATTACAAGAAAAGATTTTTTTTCTTTTTGTAAGAAATAGCTGAGCCAGGTGCCTGAAATTCCCTGGCCGATGATGAGATAATCGATCTGCATAAGCAAATGTAAGGATGCCACAGAAACACTTAGACACAGAATTGAAATTGATTTTCTGTGCTTCTGTGTCTCAGTGGCAAAAAACTTTACTCAACATTAATTCTTACTCCCTCACTATGCGAAGTAAACTCCGGCGCATACATACATTGAATCGTCGTTACACCATTGCTAAAGTTGCCTGTATGTGTAGCAAACAATGTGTATTCAAAAACATAAGTACCTTTTCTTAAAAAGCTGAAGAAAAAATTTGTGCTGGCATCTTTAGTGCTTTCATAATAGCCCAATCCTCCCTGCCATTTGTACTGGCTCAATACGTTTACCGGTTCCAGTGCTGATGCCCGCATGTCTTTCATGTGAACATATTCCATGTCACGGTCCACTCTTAATTCGACTCTTACTTTTACTTTATCGCCTACTTTAATTACACCACCTTCGTTGATTGGAGTAATGACTGGACCACGGTCGGTGTTTTTTTCTACAAACAATTTCTTCGTCAGCTTCAGTGGTGTAGAAGCGGTAGTGATTTTATCAAGGTCTTCGAAATACTGCCAGTAAACGCCACCCCATGATGCAGCCCCCCCGCCCCCCGAAGGGGGGATTGGACCTCCGACAGTTACGGAGATATTACCCATTTCTGGTTTTACCTGTTTTCCTTCAATTGTTTTTTTGAAGTAGCCTGTTCCAGCTTCTTGCTTATTGTCTGTTGAACTCACTGTGGTGTTTCCTAGTTTTATTTGCACCGTTGGCTCATTGCTCAACCATTCTGTTCCTTGTAATAATAAAGCATAACAAGCTTCTGCAGTAGCTTTTGTTGTTTTCCAGTTATTGGTTTGTTTGTTTTTTAATAACCAGGTTCTAAGATCATCTACTGTTTTGGTGTCTTTGCCAACTTCCTGGAAAGCTTCAATTAACAATGCATGGGTTTCAATGGGTGCTTCGTACCAGAACCAACCATTCCGCTGGTCTTTCCAATACATACCCAATTCTTCATTGGTAATTGAAGTTTCCTTCAATGATTTTAAGATGGCTACCGGTGTTTTTGTATCGCCCGTTCTATTGAGAGCCAAAGCAGTCATGCCTTGCATATACTTGCTTTGTTTTACCCAATATTGCTGCGCCTGTTTGTAATAATAGTTATACGCTGTTTGTGAAGCAGCATCTATTTTATATTCAGGAAAGAAGCTACGCATATACAAGTACTGTACCTGTATATAACTTATATTCTGTTGCTTCAGATTTACTTTGTATTTGTTCAGGTTATCGTAATCTTCTTTTATATTTTTATCTAGATATGGGATGGCA
>CAZXMP010000143.1:0-9866 GCA_964641575.1 uncultured Chitinophaga sp.
ATAATTTGCATATACGCCATAATATTGTGGTTGCAGACTACCGCCAATAGTACTTCCATTATCTTTCATCCACACAGGTGCACTCCAGGGCGAACCCATGATTTTTATTGCAGGATTTATAGCAAGTATTTGTTGTAACAGGGGAATAACATCTACTGTATCTTTTGATAAAGTAAATTGAGCCAACGTTGGATCCGTTTGTCCTGTTGGTAAATCATTATAACTAAATACAAACTGACTCAGGTCTGAAGCCCCAATACTTACTCTTAAAAAACTAACGCCGATAGATGTACTGCTATTGCCAAAAAGTTCGTTAAGCAATGAAGACTTTGCTGATGCCGACATATTATTTATAAGAAATGCACTTCCACCTGTTAAGGTGTAACCAAATCCGTCTATGGATTGAAAAGTCGTTGCTGAATCAACGTCTACAAAAGGGTAGCTGTTGGCAGTAGTATTAAAAGACAGGATACCGCTTTGCTTTTGCAAAAGAGTAGATTGATCTGCCTTGGTTAGCCAGAAATCCATATCACTTACGGCTGGTGGCGGTGGTGTTGGATCGGGCGGGCTACTATTTTCTTTATTCGAACAATCTCCACATAAAAAAAGTGTGAGTAAAGAAAATAGCCAGATAGATAAGCCAGATTTTTTCATAAAAAAAAATTTACTACAGTACACTAAATCAGATAAGTACTGACAAATTATTTGATACTTAATTGGGTTCCGAATAAAAATTAATTGCTTTATTATTTCTTGCAATTAATAAAATCTTTTTTCCTCCAATTGTGTTCAGCCATTTTATATCCCTGGCTTCGCCATGAAAAGAAGGAAGGCTATATGAATGAGCAAAACCACTACTATCTTTATTATAAAAAAAATGAGTAGGCTGTAGTGCATCATATCTTCCTTCGTAAGGAATAGTCCCTGAAAAATTTCCCGCCGCCAGATAACCATTCCTGTTATTATACCTGGTAGCTTCAAATGAAAAAATAGGCGCTGTTTGCAAATTCCAGGGCAAGTCCATTCGTTTAAAATTTCCTTTGCCATCATTTATAAAACAAGAAGAAGCTAATACTTCAGCTTTTAATTCTTTGTACTCTTTAAAAAGATCGTAAAACATATATTGCACAGTTTTACCAGCTACATCGCTATATTTCAGATAAGCCTTCTTTAAAACTGGCAGTGCTCTTTCCAATTCATCTTTAGCTAAGAAGGTATACTCTTTTCCGTCTACAGTATATGCCAGCACTTGTTCTACAGTACCATTCAAATCAAAATCTTTAACATACAGCTTAACCGGACCATTCTTACCGGCCCAGAATTTATTATTCCAGCCCCAATTGCCTGCTAATATGTCCATATATCCGTCTCCATTTACATCTGCCGTTTCAACTGTTTGCCACAAGCCAGTAGAGGCAGCAATATCAGATAGCGCAAATTTTCCTTTGTTATTTTTATAAATTTTTAACGGCATCCATTCACCGGTAACTATAAGATCTTGCCAGCCATCTTTATCTATATCAGTAAAAGAGGCGGCGGTAACCATGCCGATTTGATATAAAGGAATAATATTATCTCCCGCTTTAGTGAATTTCCCTTCCCCATCATTGAGGTAGAGATAGGAAGTAACCGGCACTCCATATTTAGTAGGGCTTGCCAAATTTCCAACAAATAAATCCTGATCCCCATCATTATCTACATCAGCCGCTGTAACACAGGATTTATTTTCAAATACTACGGACATAGGATTCTCTGCTTTTGTAAAATTTCCTTTCCCATCGTTGAAATACAATCTGTCGAGTAGCGCCAATTCATTTTGTGGTATCTCATTGCCACCCGTTAAAACAAATAAATCAGGAAATGTGTCTCCATTAGCATCAAAGAAAATAGCATCTACTTCTTCTGCGATGGCATATTTGTTGAATAAGACTGTGTCGGATGCAATAAACGATCCGTTTTTTTGCTGTATCATTAATGCTCCCGGTTGCAGCTTAGCACCACATACATAAAAATCATCCAGCCCGTCGCCATTTACATCTGCTACGGCTACTTTAGGTCCTCTGGTAGAAAGTTTGTGTGGTATTAAATATTGCACATTGTAATCTTCGAAATCATTTTCAATATGTTTCCAGTCACTTACAACGGAGGCTGTTATATCTTGCAGGGGTTCTGCTGCTGCAGGAAAAAAGGAAGCCTGCAAAAATTCGTTCTGTGCATTGCTTTCAGAAATTACAACAGATTTATTTATGGCCGGGTTTTTAATAAGTTCATATTGCTGATTGGGCCATACTACTAAAAGGCTGTCGATAGCTGCTGCAGCACCCAATCCAAAATGTAATTGCATAGCAGATGAAGACATAAAGCCCCGCATGGGCATTAATTGCTGATATTGTATTTTGCCATTACTGAATACCCATGCTTTTGTACCTACCCCTTTTGTATTGACACTATCTCCCTTAAAAGAAACACTTATATAATTGGAAGCTGCTGTATTATTTTTTAAAACTAAAGCTGGTGCATTTAAACTATTTACTACTAAATCCAGATCCCCATCATTATCAAGATCTGCATAAGCCGCACCGTTGGAACATCCTCTTAATTTTTTTGTTCCCCATACATCACTAACGTCTTTAAAGGAAGAAACACCATCGCCCTGAAAAAAGAAAGGGTGTGAGCTTCCTTCCGGCATAGCATTAATAGTTTCCAGGTCATATTTATCAGTGTTATCAATTCCCTGTGCTTTTTGCTTATCGGCAAATCGTATAAAATCAAGATCCACCGGGCGACGTTCAATACCGCTGGTTATAAATAAATCTTTATTCCCATCATTATCAAAATCTGCAAATAAGGGGCTCCAACTCCAATCGGTAGCAGATACACCACTTTGTAAAGCAGTTTCGCTAAAACTTACCCCATTCCCATTATTACGTTGTAAGCAGTTTTTGGAATATTGGTTTTGATAACCTCTCAATTCTAATTTTACTTTATAAATATCCGGGTTTTCATCGCTGCCATATGTTTTCAATATTTTTTCATCTGGTGGAAGCATATCGACAGTAATGATATCTAACTGACCGTCGTTATTATAATCCGCAATATCATTGCCCATACTAAAACGACTATAATGCCTGAAATGTGCTGCACTACTTTCTGTAAATGTTCCATTTTTATTATTTACATAGTAATAGTCATTTTCATGAAAATCGTTTCCAACATAAATATCATCCCAACCATCATTATTAATATCCCCAATACCTAAACCAAGGCCATAGCCAAGGTTACTTTGATATATTCCTGCTTCTTTCGATACTTCTGTGAAACCACCCGATCGTTTTCCATCTGCATTAATAGAAGGCGGCCCATCGTTTCTATATAATCTATCTCCCGATAAAGAATCGTATCCCTTTCTGTTTATCGTATCTACTATATTGGCATGGGGATGATGGGATTGATTGAGGATATAACAGTCAAGATCTCCATCTCTATCGTAATCAAAAAAAGCAGATTGGGTTGTAAAGCAGGAAGTGTTTAACCCATACAAAGCTGATTCTTCACTAAAAGCTAAGTTTCCTTTATTAATATATAATTCGTTGTGGCCGGTAAGCCCATATTTTTGACTTACTGTAGAGATATAGATATCCAGTAATCCATCTCCATTAACATCAGCCATTACAACGCCTGTACACCAATCTGCTTTACCAGCCATTGAGGTTTTTTCCGTTATGTCTTCAAACTCAAAATTTCCTTTATTAAGATAAAGCTTGTTTCCCCCTTTTTTATTCGCAGTAAAAAAAACATCCTGTAATCCATCATTATTTATATCGCCAATAGCAACACCACCTCCATTGTAGTAGTATAGGTAATAGAGAATATTAAATAATTTTTTCTCTTCCAGATTATTGGCAAAGGTGATATTAGTTTGTGAAGATGGCAGCGATGAAAATAATGTAGACTTCTTTTTACAACTGCTATACATCAATATCACTGGCACTAGAAGAAAAAAAAAGCTAAGTCGTTGAAAAATATGTCTGCTCATGAAATAAATTCTTTTTTATATTCCCAATAAATTTTAAAAGGGGCTGAAACAAAGATTGTTCAGCCCCTTTCCTGCTTATATTCTGCGATTCCTAAAAGAATTTCAATAATTACAATTTGCTATTATAAAGTGCCAGTACTTCAGAAGCAGTAAGTGCTTTACCATAAAGCCTGAACTGATCCATAGAACCAGAGAAAGAATGTATCCATGCATCTTGTGCACCGCCAGCTCCTGCCACATGCCTGTTCCAGCCGCCCAATACAAAGTTGGATACATTTTTAAATTGCAATGGTCCCAAAGGTGTTCCGCCTGGAGCAAGCACATTACCTGAGCCTGTGTAGTTTTTTGCAACCCCATCTACATAGGCTGTTACTTTGGAAGTTGTTTCATCATAAACAAATACAAGATGGTGCCAATTACCATCTAATACATTAGGCAACCTGTTATCACCTCTGAATTCTACCCAGTTATCTTGTACTGCAAATGTGCATGCCATTTGAGAGGTGGTGCTATTACTTGGATCGGGGCCGCCTTTTTCTACTAAAAGAAACATAGCACTCTCATGCCAGAAATCTGTTGATGGTAATGAAAAGTGAAACTCAGGTTCACCATCTGTAGCTGGTGAATGCTTTATCCAGTAAGCAACAGTAATACTCGTAGATTTTGCAAAATCATTTGCTGATGGATATTTGATCGCCTTGTCTTTTGCAGGCACACCCATAACACCTTTACCTGTTATACCATCAACCGTAGTAAAAGGATTGTCTGCTGCAAAATTTGCTCTTATGCTATCTACCGCATTCATTAATGGATTAGCAGTAGTACCATCAAATGCAGTATAGAATTTTAAAGGGCCACCCGGCGGGTTCGAATCTTGTACATAATCCCCAAGTGCGGGACGATCTTTTTTATCGCAAGAAAATAAAACAGCACTCAATGCAATACAGGATGCCAAATATTTTATTGAATAGATTCCTTTTTTCATATGCTAAGTTTTGTTTGTTATTTGTAGTTATACTCCGTCTAAGCTCTAGCCGAAGTATAACTATATTGAAAAATTACCACTCTGGATTTTGAACTAAAACACCGCTCGATCTATCAATAGCAGGCTGCGGTATTGGATAGAACCTGCATCTGTTTTGATAACCCAGTGGACCAAGTACAGAAACTGCATCCCCCCATCTTACGAGATCAAAGAATCTTTCACCTTCCAAACCTAATTCACTTCTTCGTTCCTTTTTAATTGCAGCTCTCATTTGTGCCTGATCAACGTATGTAATACCTGTAAGTCCAACACGACTTCTTACCTGATTAACTAAAGGCTCAGCTTGTGCGCCTGCGCCGGTTTCATTTAAGCATTCAGCTACCATCAACAATACATCTGCATAGCGTATTACCCGCTGATTAATCCAATATGCCCCATCTAGCCAACCGGTAGATGCTCTAACAGCAGGGTCGGCATATACTTTTTTATTCCAGTATTTTCTGGGAAGAGGCCCGGGAACAGGATCTAAAATATAGTTAGGCAACGTTCCCCCATATCCGCCAGTTGAAATATCGTCTGATTGGCCGCTAAATAATATCGAAGAGGCTTTCCTTGGATCACCTGCTTCGAAATGGTTTACAAATGCATCTGTAGGCGTATTCCATCCCCAACCCAAGTTCCATCCGCTGGAATTAGGTGCCCTTACACCCTGACAAGTAGCATAATAAGAGCCACGGTCATCCGTACGATTTGGCCCCATATAATTTTGCCATTCTAAAATTGATTCGCTACTATTTTCACCTGCATCTTTAAATACACCATGATAGCTTGAATATAGAGAATACCGGTTAGAGCCTATTACCTGCTGCCCTAGGCCCAAAGCCTGCGCCCAGTTGCCTCTGAATAAATGAGTTTTTGCATGAAGTGCTATAGCTGCACCGCTGCTTAAACGACCAGGATATTGTGCACCCCATACAGCTGGTAAATTAGCAGCTGCATATTGCAAATCGGCATCAATTAGTGCATATATTTCAGAAGCAGGAGCTTTTGCTACGTTGCCTTGCGTAGGTGTATAAATCCGGAAATCTATTTTAGGTACATCGCCATAGGTTCTAACTAAATCGAAATAAGCAAAAGCTCTGAAAAATCTTGCTTCCGCAATATTAGCGTTTGATTCGGGGCCAGTTAAACCCAATGAATCGGCTGTTTGAAGAGCAATATTAGCAAGGCTTATTAATTGATAATGGCCATCCCAATAAAAGTTGGAGGCCCAGAAATCTTTTACATATTGAAAGTTGTCCATCGGAGCTACCCATTCTGCTCCGTCGGCAGCATCACTACCTTTTTCAGAGTCATCGGAACGGAAATTATGTAAACCCTGCCAGGGAATACCGCCGAAAGTTTGGCCAATATCATAATCTTTAATTGCACTGTAAATTGCAAAAACCTGCCCTTCAATTCCACCCTGTTTTACATCGTCTAATGTAGCGGTTAGTGGCTTACGGTCTAAAAACTTTTTACAGCCGCTTACCATAAACAGAACAGGCAGTATTAATAGAAGGAGAAGCCTTCCTGTACCAGTTATTCTTTTTTTCATATGCTTGTCGTTTATATTATTTTTTAAAATGTAACATTAAGTCCGAATGTGGTGACTACAGGAATGGCACCACCTGCATCATCTCGTCCAAATGATATAGCATTACCACCAAACTCAGGTGTATAACCCAAATTATTCTTAAATGTTTTAAGATTTTGAATATTTGCAAAAAGCCGGATATTTTTTGCCCGAACTTTTGATGCTGTCTGGGTAGTAAAATTATACCCCACCTGGATGTTTCTGATCCGGATATAACTTCCGTCTTCAATAGCATAGGTTGATGCCTCGTAGTTAATACGGCGATCCTGACCAAGGATAGGATCCCAGTTAGAAGTACCCTCTCCCGTCCACCTGTTCACTTTAAATTTAGGATAATTAACCCGCTGAAAGGGAGATTCTGTGCTACCCCAGTTTCTAAAAATTTCATTGCCATACACTCCATTTACATCTACCCCTAAATCAAACCCTTTATAAGATAAACTAACATTGCCACCATATGTAAAATCAGGAGTTGGGTTGCCGATAAATGTTCTGTCGGCAGTATTTATAATACCATCTCCATTTACATCTTTGTACTTTAAATCACCCGGGCCATAAGAAAATTCTGTATTAACCGGTGAAGCTAACTTATCTGCATACGATTGGTAGATACCTTCTACAATATAGCCATAGAAAGAGCCGATTGGCTGACCTACTACTGTTCTGTTTGGACCATCAATAATTGCAAAATCTTCACTGGCAAGTTCCACAACCTTATTATTATATGTAGTAAGGTTACCACTAATCGTAAGGGTCATATCCCGTGATAGTTTTTGTAACCAGGTGGCAGATAGCTCTAAACCATTATTTTTTATACTTCCGATATTAGTTAACCCTGGTCTTGTTCCACTGGGTCCAGGTATCAGTGTCATCAGGTCTTTTGTTAGTTTATCGAAATAAGCTATTTCAAAAGTTAGCCTATTAGAGAATGCAGCAGCTTCTATTCCAATTTCTTTTGCTGAAACAGTTTCCCATTTTAAATTAGGATCAGGTATAAAGGCTGACTGGTAAGCTGTATAAATATTGTTGCCGAATACAGCAGCTGCACCACCCACTAAACCGGGATAGAAAGGATAATCCGTACCCAGGTTAGGAATTTCTGTATTTTGGTTTCCCAGCAAACCAATTGAAGCTTTCAATTTTACAAAATCAAAAATATTTTGATTTTGCATAAATTTTTCTCTGGTCATTTCCCATGCTGCACCAATGGCCCAGAAATTCTGAGAACGATTAGCAGGAGAAATTTGTGAGGATGCATCTCTTCTGAAGGTTCCATTTAGATAATACTTATTCTGGTAGTTATACAAAGCCCTGAATAAACCAGAAACAGTTGTTGCCTCAGATTGAGCCGATGACGAACGCTGTGATTGTAAATCCCCAAAACCGTTGTTAATATACCAAAAACGTTTATCATCTGGTATAGCAGCACCTGTTGAACTTTGATTAACAGTTGCACTTCTTAAAAACTTACCTCTATAATAGGTAGTAAATCCTCCTACTAATGCTAAATTATGATCTCCAAATTTCTTTTTATAATTAAGGATATAATCCTGCTGAAATTTTCTATAGGTGTCGTCATTTTCGAACACTTTAGTAGCAGGGCTAATCAAAAAAGCTTTGTCATTTGCAAGATCGTATGAATTATAGAGCGGTACATATTGTCTCCTGTTTACAGTACTCATATCCGCATATAAAGTAGATCTGAAAGTGAAATCTCTTAGAAAATTTACTTCGGCAAATACACTACCCACAGAGCGATATTCAATATTGATAGTTTTATCCCATTCGTTTTCTAATTGAATCAATGGATTTACCACACCTGAGTTTTGAATGGAAGGAAGCTCATAATACAACACCTGGTTTATACTATCAATTCCATAAGGATTTTTAGTATAAAAGTTTTTAGTACCCGATGGTACAATTGGCGCTACTTTTCTGGCATCGTTTAACGCAAATGCTGCATAACCATAAGGATTGTTTTGACGAACACCATTAAAATTAAATCCAACTTTTACAGCTTTGCTTATTTTAAACTCATCGCTGATCGAGAAAAGAATTTTTTCCAGTTTTTGGTGGCGGATAATGCCTTCATCACCCACATAGCCTATACCCATATTGAATTTATTCTTTTCTGTACTGGCAGAAACACTGATATTATGTGAGTTGAATTTACCTGTTCTTGTAACAGCATCTATCCAGTCCGTATTTGCATTCCATAGAGTATAATCAAAAGGAGAGTTAGCACCAATATTAACTTTTTCTTCTTCGTATAGTGTAATAAATTCCTGCGCACTTGCCATTTCTATTTTATCTACCAGCTTTTTAAAGCCAAAAGAATTACTATAGTTAACCGACACCTGTCCTGCTTTTGCTTTTTTAGTTGTAATGGCAATAACACCGGCAGCACCCCTTACTCCAAATATCGCCAGAGAAGATGGGTCTTTTAAAATTTCAATAGACTCGATGTCATTAGGGTTGATATAATCAATGTTATCATTAAATACACCATCCACTACATATAAAGGTCTTACAGAACCAATACTGATAGTACCACGAATACGAATATCAGGAGCCGCTCCGGGTGTGCCGTTGTTTACAACAGACAATCCAGCAACACGACCTTGTAAACTTGATACGGGGTTAACGTTGGGTTTATCAGCAACATCTTTACCCGCTATTTTCACAATTGAACCTGTTAAGTCTCTTTTACTGGCCGTACCATATCCAATTACAACTACAGCATCCTGCAACTTTTCAGATTGTTTAAGACTTACAGTAACAGTAGTTTTTCCTTTTACAGAAACCTCCATATTCTCATACCCAACAGAACTAAATACAAGTGTTGCATCATCGGGTACCGTAATACTAAAGTTACCATTAGCGTCAGTAACTGTTCCGGTTCTGGATCCTTTTACAAACACAGAAACACCAGAAAGCGGCTCCCCAGTTGCGGAAGTTACTTTTCCTGTGATTCGTACTTCCTGCGAAACAATTTCCGCAGCATTGGCTCATTCTTATAAAACTACTAATTTGGAGTCAAGTACTTAATAAGTAATCACTGTATTTTCAAAAATATTATCTAAAATAGCGGCAAGAAGTGATGTTGAAGATTTAGATGAATATGTTCAAAATGAAGAACAACAAGAAGTGGTTCCTCCAGAATGGCAAGCCTTAAATCCAAATGAAAATAAGGAAGAGGATGGAATAGA
>CAZXMP010000144.1:0-8979 GCA_964641575.1 uncultured Chitinophaga sp.
TACCACAATTCCAAATTCACGGAATAGTCTACCTGTGAAGCCTTCCATGAAAACAATGGGAAGAAACACAACTGCCAATGTGATAGAAGTGGCAATAACGGCAAAATAAATCTCTTTACTTCCTTCCAGAGCTGCCTGCCATTTGTCCATTCCCTTCTCCATCTTTTTGTAGATATTTTCTGTAACTACAATACCATCATCCACCACAAGGCCGGTAGCTAATACAATTGCCAATAACGATAATACATTAATGGTGAATCCCATCAGGTACATAATAAAGAATGCACCAATCAACGAAACAGGGATGTCAATTAACGGACGTATAGCAATGATCCACTCCCTGAAGAAACCGTAAATGATCATTACTACCAGTAAAAATGCAATGATGAGTGTTTCTTCAACCTCCAGTATTGATTTTTTAATGAACTTGGTTTGATCTAATGAAATATTGATTTTTACATCTTCCGGAACATCCTTTTTAATTTGTTCCAACCGTTTAAAAAATTCATCAGAAATAGATACATAATTAGAGCCCGGCTGCGGAATAACTGCTAATGCGATCATTGGAATACCATCGCCTTTTAAAACGGTTTCTTCGTTTTCTGGTCCCAATACTGCTTCGCCAATATTTGACAATCTGATATCGGCACCACCTACGTTTGCAATAATCAGGTTGTTGAATTCTTCTTCTGTATTTATTTTTCCAAAAGTGCGGACGGTTAGTTCCGTATTACTACCGGAAATTTTTCCGGAAGGAAGTTCTACGTTTTCTCTCAGCAATGCAGCTTGCACATCATTTGCTGTAATATTAAAAGCAACTAATTTGGAAGGATCAATCCAGATACGCATCGCATATCTTTTTTCGCCCCAGATCTGTATACCACTAACGCCGGGTATAGTTTGCAATCTTTCTACCAATACATTGTTTGCATACTCCGACATCTGTAATTGATTGCGGGTATTGCTTTGTACCGTCATTGCAAGTATAGGGTCGGAACTTGCATCTGCTTTTGAAACTACAGGTGGCGCATCAAGGTCAGTGGGTAAGGAGCGTTGTGCTTGCGATACTTTATCTCTTACATCATTAGCGGCGGCTTCCAGATCAATACTTAAATCAAACTCTACATTGATATTGCTACTACCGTTGCTGCTGCTGGAGGTCATGTTTTTAATACCTGCAATACCGTTAATAGCTTTTTCTAATGGCTCGGTAATCTCTGTTTCAATAATATCTGCATTGGCACCGGGATACGAAGTACGTACACTAATATTGGGTGGATCAATTGCCGGGTAGTCCCGTACGCCTAAAAATCTAAAACCAATAAGACCAAAAACAACAATAATGATATTCATCACAATTGCTAATACCGGCCGGCGTAAACTGAGTTCTGATATGTTCATATTAATGATGTTGTGAATAGTGAATGGGCAATAGTGAACGAGTCATCTTAATAAGATTGACCATTTACTTTTTGTTGTTCACAATTTTTCCAATCTGAATTTTTCCTTCGGGCCGCACACTTAGTAAACCGGTTACCACAACAGTATCTCCTGGTTGCAATCCATCAAGAACCTGCACTCTAGCAGAATCTCTTATTCCAGTAGTTACCTCAGCAAACACCGCCGTACCGCCTTTATATAAAATAACTTTTTTGCCTCTTGCCTGTGGCAACACTGCTTGTGTAGGAATGAGAATTGCATTAGGATCAGGATCAAAACTCAGCTTCACTTTTGCAAATGCACCGGGCAACAAGCCATTATCTGATCCGACAACTGCTGCTCTCACTGTTAGGCTTCGGGTGTTTTCCATCACATTAGCTTCTGTGGCTATTACTTTTGCACCTAATTGTTTGGAAGAACCTTCAAATGTGAAAGTAACCAGTTGGCCAATTTTTATCTGGCCGGTATATTTTTCTGGAACGCTAAAGTCAAGTTTTAACTGATCGGTTTGGTTGATAACGGCAATTACTGTAGCAGGAGTTACGTAAGCACCCGGGCTTATTGTTGTTAATCCAATCTTTCCACTAAAGGGTGCTCTTACAACTGTTTTTGCAATACTTGTTTGAAGAATACCAATATCAGCATTGAGGCTGTTTACCTGCAACAAGCTGATGTCATAATCTTGCTGACTGATACCTTGAATCTTTAGTAACTGGGCCTGTCTTTCTTCTGTTTTTTTCGCCAGTGCCAGTTGTATTTGAATTTTGTTCAGCTGAGCTCTCAGATCACCATCGTATAATTTTGCCAACAAAGTACCTTTACTAACATATTTTCCTTCCACTATATTTAATTGAACAATACGGCCTGAAACTTCCGGGTGAATTTCCACTTTTTCGTTGGCAACGATGGTGCCTGGCACTTCTATATCTTCCTGGAATGATTGTGGGGTTACGATATATCCATCAACTCGCATTGGGGGTTGATTAGATCCTCCGGGTTTTTGCTGGGCAGCTTCTTTTTTCTTTCCGCCACAGGCTGTTAATACTGAAAGGGAAATCAGCAAAAGAGAAATATTACGTATTCGCATGGTTTGGTCTAAAATGGTAAAAAAATGGGTTGCTAAAGGTAGCTGTTATTTGCAAGCTTTTGGACGTCAAAAGCATACGAATCCTTGCACTAAATTTTCAGCAATTATAAGCGGCTAGTCAGGCTGATAGGAGGCTTTCAGGGGAGCAGATATTAAAACAAAATTAGAATAGAGGTATTTCAAAAAATAGTGTTCAATTTTCAATGCTAAATATTCAAGTGTCAGGCCTTTGGGATCAGCATTCTCTTTATTTTGTTCGATTGATGAATTAATTCCTGCTTTTCTTTGCTAAGGACGGTTACATGGCCCATTTTCCGGCCGGGCTTTGTTTGTTTTTTGCCGTAGAGATGAACAAAGGCATTTTCAATTTTCAGCACTTCTTCCAGCCCTTCATATTTTACATCGCCGGAGAAACCTTCGGCACCAATTATATTCACCATAATGGAGGGCAAAATAGCATCGGTATTTCCCAAGGGGTAGCCAAGCATAATTCGCCAAAGCATATCAAACTGGGAACTATAATGAGCTTCTATTGTGTGATGACCACTGTTATGAACACGGGGAGCTGTTTCATTTACTGAGACATTGCCTTCTTTATCAACAAACATTTCTACCGCAAAAATGCCAGGAGATTTAAAATTTCTTACCACTGATAAAGCAATTGCTTCGGCTTTCCATTTTGTTTTTTCTTCCAGTTCAGCGGGGCAAAGTTGGTAGTCGAGTAAGTTTAGTTGTGGATCGAAAAGCATTTCCACTGCCGGGTATAATGCCGTGACCCCTTTATCATTAACGGCAATCATTTGTGCAATTTCTTTTTTGATCGGGAACATTTTTTCCAACACCGCTGGTGCGTCAAAACCTTTGGCAATATCTTCTTTTGTTTTTAACAGTTGAACCCCTTTACCATCATAACCACCTTCGCCAATTTTATGAACAGCTGGGAGAAAATTTTGATGTTGTTGTAGTTCGCTTAGTGAATTTGTAATTATATATTCTGAGCTTGGTATTTCATTCTTCTGGTAATAATCTTTCTGAAGAATCTTATTCTTGATTGTTTTTAATACTGATGGTTTGGGATAAATTTTTATTCCTTCTCCTTCCAGTTTTTCCAATGCTTCCACATTTACGTTTTCAATTTCTATGGTTATGGCATCTAATCCTTTCCCGAAATTGTAAACAGCATCAAAATCTTTAATATCTCCTTTTGTAAAATGGTGGCAAAGATGAGCTGCTGGACATTCCTCATCACTTTCCATAATAAAAGTTTCTACCGGATAATTAGCCGCCGCTTGTAAAAGCATTCTGCCGAGTTGTCCACCGCCGAGGATACCAATTTTTAACATGGGAGCAAAGATAGTTTTTGAAGATTAAGAATTGAGGTCGTTATTTTAATTAAATTTGCCCATGCTTCCCGATTATCCACATAAACTTTTCGCCGACCACCGCAGTGATTTCAACTTGCTGATGGAAACACTGGCTATAGATAGTATTTGATTTTGAACTTAACTGCTTTGAGCAGGGTTATTTTCCTGAAAAATCTCATCTTAAATTTCAAAATCATGGCCACAACAGTAACTGATAAAAAGATAACGACACAAAGGGATTTTCTTCCTTTACAAGGAACAGATTACGTAGAATTTTATGTAGGCAACGCCAAACAAGCTGCCCATTTTTATAAAACAGCTTTCGGATTTCAATCATTAGCGTATGCAGGTCCCGAGACCGGTATGAAGGATAAGGTGAGTTATGTGATCAGGCAGAATAAACTCACCTTTGTATTAACAACACCATTGAGAACAGATAATCCCATTGCTGATCATATTTACAAACATGGTGATGGGGTAAAAGTAATCGCATTAAAAGTGGAGGATGCCACATCAGCATTTGAAGAAACTACAAAACGAGGTGGTAAATCGTACATGGAACCAACTTCGTTGAAAGATGATAATGGTGAAGTGGTGATCAGTGGTATTCATACTTATGGCGATACAGTTCATTTATTTATTGAAAGAAATAATTACAATGGCGTTTTTATGCCGGGATTTAGAGAGTGGAAAACAAATTATAATCCAACTTCAACCGGGTTGTTATATGTTGACCATTGTGTAGGAAATGTTGGGTGGAATCAGATGAACCCATGGGTAAAATTTTATGAAGAAGTAATGGGTTTCCGCAATATTTTAAGTTTTGACGATAAAGATATTTCTACTGAATACTCTGCATTAATGAGTAAAGTAATGAGTAACGGAAACGGCTATGTAAAGTTCCCAATCAATGAACCAGCAGAAGGAAAAAAGAAAAGCCAGGTAGAAGAATATCTTGATTTTTACAATGGGGAAGGGGTGCAACATGTCGCCATTGCAACAGCAGATATTGTAGCTACGGTGACTGAATTGCAAAAAAGAGGAATTGAATTTTTAAACATACCTCCAAGCTATTATGAAACAGTTTTAGATAGAGTTGGTAAAATTGATGAAGATATTCAGCCGCTACAAGATCTTGGAATATTAATAGATAGGGATGATGAAGGTTATTTATTGCAAATATTCAGCAAGCCTTTAGAAGATAGGCCAACTTTGTTTTTTGAGATCATTCAACGCAAAGGAGCCAAAAGCTTTGGGAAGGGAAATTTTAAAGCCCTGTTTGAAGCGTTAGAAAGAGAGCAGGATGCGAGAGGGAATCTATAAGAGCCGGGAGTCGACAGTCCGGAGTAAGTAGCCGGGTCGTTAAAATTTACGGTTTGGGCGGCTTATGCTCAGCTTTTGACACTGAATTCTTATCTTTATTTGTAGTTTAGCTAAAGAGCTATAATAAAATCCGTTACCTCCCGTTAGTACCTTTAGTATTTATGATGAGAAACCTGTTCATATTCATTTTATTTATTACCATTTTTGTTGTTACTGCAACAGCGCAACCTATTTCTCAAAAAGGAGGTAACTCTTTTTCATTTATAGATTACCAGCGAACATTTCCCCGTCCCAGCGAGGCATTGTTGAAAAAAGAAGATACACTGCAAAAACAATTTGCAGCGCAGAAATTAACATGGCCTGCGAACTATATTTACATCCGTTCTTTTAAATACGATAGCCAGCTTGAAGTGTGGGTGAAAAATGACATCAAAGAACAGTTTCAACTTTTCAAAACTTATAAAGTTTGTGCTTTAGCAGGTTCACTGGGTCCAAAAAGAATGGAAGGTGATTACCAGGTACCGGAAGGTTTTTATGCTATCAATGAATTTAATCCCAAAAGCAATTACCATTTATCGCTGGGTCTTAATTATCCAAATGTTTCCGATAGAATATTGAGTGATTCTTTAAGACCTGGTAGTGCTATATTTATTCATGGCAGTTGCGTTACGGTAGGATGTATTCCCATCCGGGATGAGCAAATTGATGAGCTTTATATTTTAGCCGCTCATGCAAAAAACCAAGGGCAGGATTTTATTCCGGTGCATATTTTCCCAATACGCTTCAATAAAGAGAAAAGTGTAAAGTATCTCGAGAGTATCACTAAAGATGACCATGATCTTAAAAAGTTTGCAGATAGATTGGAAGATGCCTTTGACTATTTTGAAAAATACAAACAACTACCAATTGTAATGATTAGTGATAAAGGTCAGTATATAATAAATGATGTGCCGCCCAAAAAAGTAAAAGAGCAAGAAGTGAAACCTGTAAAGAAAGCACCGGTGCAGCATCGTACAAGAACAGTAGGGGTTTTAGCAGACGCAGTTCATCAATGGCCTGAGTTTCCGGGTGGAGGAAATGCATTTATGAATTATCTCACTCAATTGGGAAAAGACATGGTAAGCTATCTTCCAAAGGGATTGAATAAAGCGTATGTTCAAGTGGAGTTTATAGTGGATAAAGATGGTGTTCCTGTCAACTTCAAAATATTAAAGAGTATTAAAGAAGGCGACGATCTAAATGATGAACTCATTAACCGCCTGGAAAAAATGGGGACCTGGAAACCTGCTTTGTTGCATGATAAACCTGTAGCTAAAAAAATGGTGCAAACAGTTACTATCGAAGTGCCGCAATAATAAATACTATTGTAATAGCAATTGTATTGTATCCTGAGTTTGTTGTCTTAGTAAAATACTTTTCCCTTCGGTAATTTTCTCCAGCATTTCATTTGTATAATGCCGGATAGTTAGCAGCGATAATCCTTTTATTACCTGCACATCCAAAAAATCGGATGCAGCTAATGCTATTTTTTCAATTTTATCTGTCCTGTCATCTAATACACAAATAAAACTGATAGCTCCATTTTGCGTTAGGTTAGGTTTGATGTGAAACTTTTCAAACAAATGATAAAGATGTCCTACATGTTGCTCCCCAATAAAAGAAAAATCTTTGGAGCTCATTTCCAGGATCACCTGTTTTTCTTTCAATACGATTATCGGGGGAAGGTTATGTACCGGTTTGTTATGAATAGCAGTTCCCGGAAGTGAGGGATCAAGAAAACATCTAACATACAAAGGAATGTTTTTATTCTGGAGTGGCTTAATTGTTTTAGGATGAATTACCTGTGCGCCATAGTAAGCCATCTCAATTACTTCGTTGTAATTCAATTCAGGAATAGAAACAGCACCGGGAAATTGTTTGGGGTCTGCATTCATTACCGATTCCACATCTTTCCAAATGGTAAGGCTTTCAGCATTTAATATATTGGCAAATACAGCGGCGCTATAATCACTCCCTTCTCTGCCCAGGGTTGTACTTTCATTTTCATCAGTAGCACCAATAAAGCCCTGAGTCAATACAATATCAGCATTTTTAAATTCAGGTACCACTGAATTCTCAATCTGTTTAGTTGTATAATCCCAATCAATACTTGCGTCTCTAAAATCATCATCTGTTCTAACAACATCCCTTACATCCAGCCATTTATTAATAATGCCTGCTTCATTTAAATAAGCACTTACAATAGTGGTAGAAAATAATTCACCGGCACAAACAATCTGGTCGTAGTAATAATCATAATCTCTTACAGGTTTATCATGCAAGAGCCATTCTACTTCGGTAAAAAAATTTTTAAGCTCCGCTTCACAAACAAGGTATTCTGTAACCAGTAAATATTTGGCTGTAGTAAGATGCTGTTGCTTTACTTGCTCAAAAAGCTGAAGAGATTCTTCTGCTCTGCCATTGTAAAAGGCATCCGTTACTTTTTCAAGAGCATTGGTGGTTTTGCCCATAGCAGAAATGATCACTACAATTCTTTCATCCGGAAAGAGTCGTAATATTTCACCAAGATTTTTTATCCGCTCTGTACTATTTACAGATGCACCGCCAAATTTGAAAACCTTCATCAGGTGATTCGTTGTTTTGTTAATTGGCTGTTTTGTTAACCTGGTAAATCCTAAAGCTCTTTTTTTAGGAACACTAACCGGAAACTGGCAACCTCTGTTTATGCAATAAATAAAGTTGCAAATGTCGGAATAATCTTGCCATATCGCTAACTTTTCAGCTACCGCTCAATGCCTTACTTTTGTCATTATCAAAATGAGCCAGTATGAATGTTAACCGTAAAGTTCAAACCTTAGATGAGTTTACAATCCAGCAGCTACGGGACTTTCCACAGGCTACCGGAGAGCTATCCCACTTATTGCGAAACATAGGTTTGGCGGCAAAAAGGGTAAATACAGAAGTAAACAAAGCTGGCTTAGTTGATATCCTTGGTGATTTTGGAACAGTGAACGTACAGGGCGAAGAAGTTAAAAAACTTGATATCTATGCCAACGATCAGTTTACAGGCGTACTAAAGCATGGCATTGCCTGCGCCGGTATTGCCAGCGAGGAGTTGGATGATTTTGTAGCTTTTGATGATGCGAAAAGTGCCAAATCAAAATATGTTTGTTTATTCGACCCGTTAGATGGTAGTAGTAATATTGATGTAAATGTATCCATCGGAACCATCTTTGGTGTGTATCGTCGCAAAACTGAAGTTGGAACTGTTGTAACACAAGAAGATTTTTTACAACCCGGTAATCAGCAGGTAGCTGCTGGTTATATTGTTTATGGATCTTCTACGATGTTGGTATATGCCACAAGAAGAGGTGTAAACGGTTTCACACTCGACCCTTCTATTGGCGAATGGACATTAAGTCATCCTGATATTAAATGCCCGGGTTCAGGAAAAATATATTCTGTTAATCATGGTAATTTTTTCCAGTACGAAAAAGCAGTACAGAACTATATCCAGGTTTGCCAGAAAAAAGATAAGACAAATGGCGGCCCTTATACACAGCGTTATATCGGCAGTATGGTGTCTGATGTGCATCGCAATCTGATTAAAGGGGGGATATTTATGTATCCGGGTACAATTGATAAGCCAAAAGGGAAACTACGATTGTTATATGAATGCAACCCGTTTGCATTCATAGTAACGGTAGCAGGAGGCAAAGCCACGAACGGGAAAGAGAATATTTTAGATATTCAGCCAACAGAATT
>CAZXMP010000144.1:8989-9849 GCA_964641575.1 uncultured Chitinophaga sp.
TATCGGAAGTACTCAGCTGATGGAAGAATTGGAAACATATCTTTAGGATATAAATTAATTTATGTCGCACACAATAATATCAGTAAAGAACCTTGTAAAGAATTATGGCAAATTCAATGCGGTGAAAGGGATTTCCTTCGATGTTCAGGAAGGCGAGATATTTGGATTGTTAGGGCCAAACGGAGCTGGTAAATCCACCACCCTGGAAATTATTGAGACGCTAAGAGATAAAACAAGCGGCGAAGTAATTGTAGATGGCATTGATCTGGATAAAGACCCTAACGAGATAAAAAAAATAATTGGGGTACAATTACAAACCAGTGGCTATTATCCGGGATTAAACCTCCTTCAATTAATTGAATTGTTTTGTGGTCTTTACAATAGAACTGTTGATCCGATGGAACTATTGGAAATGGTAAACCTGAAAGATAAAGCCAAAGCAAAAGTAAAAGAACTCAGCGGCGGACAAAAACAACGTTTTTCAGTAGCTACCACATTGATCAACGAGCCACGCATTATTTTTTTAGACGAGCCAACAACCGGTCTTGATCCACAGGCCAGAAGAAGTTTATGGGAATTGGTAAAGAATATCCGTCAAAGAGGAACTACCGTTATCATCACTACTCATTACATGGATGAAGCAGAATATCTTTGCGATAGGGTTGCCATCATTGATTCTGGAAACATAATTGCATTAGATACACCAGATAAATTAATTGATAATTTAATTGCCACAGGGTTTGAACGTCCAAAAGAAATGAAGTTAGCTAACCTGGAAGATGTATTTATCAAATTGACAGGGCATTCATTGAGAGAGGACTAATTGACCATTCACTTTTCACCACATGAGTACACAAAAT
>CAZXMP010000145.1:0-220 GCA_964641575.1 uncultured Chitinophaga sp.
GAAAAGCTGGAAACAAGTTATAACAACATCAATAATAAGCAGGCTGTTACAGGTGGCAATTCCCAAAACCAATTATTAAATGCTACCAAACAAATGCAGGAAACACAAATGTCTTTTAATCTTCAGTACTTACAATTACAAAATCAGATGCAACATGAAAACAGGAGCTATACGGCCATCAGTAATATTATGAAGACAAAGCATGACACGGTAAAAAACA
>CAZXMP010000145.1:230-9640 GCA_964641575.1 uncultured Chitinophaga sp.
GCTTTAAATACCGTCTGTCAAGCCGCCAGTGCTTTTCGTCTAAAAAAAGCCCAACCTGCTATTGAAACTACTTTCCTTTGTGTTGACAATGAAGTTTAACCAACTTCTCTAATTATAAACACAAAAAAGTATTTGTTATGAAATCAATTATCAGCAAAAGCCTGATGCTTGCAATTACAAGCATTGTCTTTTTTTCTTTTACCAGCAGCCCTGGTGGTGAAGGTTTTGAAATTTACCTGAACAACAAAGTGGTGCTGCAACAGTTTGGAACCAATATGGATAATATCAAAAGTCTTAGAGTAAATGAAAACTCTGCTAATGACCAATTATCCATTAAATACCATCACTGTGGCCGTGCCGGAAAAAACAGAATGGTAACTGTAAAGGATAGCCAGAATAAAGTATTGAAAGAATGGAAATTTACAGATGTAAAAGATGCGTACGCTTCTATGAATTGTAACGTAAAAGATATCACAGCCTTGAAAAAACAAACTGGTGGGGCATTAAAACTCTATTACTCTTCCAGTGAACTACCTAACGGACGATTGCTGGCCTTAATAGAGGTAAGCCGTGGAGTTACTACTGCACCATAGTTCAACATCAAATTGCCTCCGGAGTAATTTAATTCCGGAGGCTATTTTTCATACATTGTAAAATGCGATAAAAGTTGCCAGCGATTATTTCTGATCGCAAAAACTCTGATATAATTCCGATAAGGAACAGCAGTTGTTTCACCACCTGATTTTTGAACTAACATTTTTCCTTTTGCAATGGCAATAGTTGAGTGAAGTTCCACTTTTACCGAATCATGTTGCCGCACAGTATAATTTGATTTTGCTACCGCCCCCAACCAGGCCGTTTTCCTATCTCTTCGTCCATCTCCATGCGTCAATATAAAATCATCTGTGTATAAGCTGTCCAGTGAAGTAATGTTTCGGGCAATTACGTAATCATCAATCTGCTGGTTTAGCTGAACAATAAAACTGCTATCACTTTTACTATGTGATTGTGCGGTCAATAACTGATTGAAAAAAAGAGAGAAAGCCAAAAAAGAAATTATTTTTTGCATATCGTAAAATTATAACACAAATGAATACCGAAATAATTCTTAATCGTAAATAAGGTAATTTAGTAAGATGAAGAATTGCCAACCACTAATTTGCGTTTTATTACTGCTAGCCTCTTTTAATTGCTCACCTTCAAAAAAAGCCAACAAATTGCCTGAAGTAGCAATTACACCCCGCTCAGGCTGGAATGCAGCTGAACCAAAACCCTATAAAGCACATACGCCTGTTCAAATCACTATTCATCATGAAGGCACCAAACTGGATATGGCCGCTGACGCTGCGAAGAAGATAAAAAATATTCAAACATGGGGTATGGGACCTGACCGTAAATGGGCTGATATCCCCTACCATTTTTTGATTGCTCCAAACGGAACAATCTATGAAGGAAGGGATGTTTCCACTGCCGGAGAAACTGCAACAGAATACGACCCAAGCGGTCACTTATTAATTACCTGTCTTGGCAATTTAGAAGAACAAGAAGTACCGGAACAGCAGCTTGCTTCCCTGATAAAATTGATTGCTTATTGCAGTAAAAAGTACAACCTGCCCTACGAAACACTAGCTTCACATAAAGACTATTCTAAACAAACAACCTGCCCGGGAAAGAATTTATACAAGTATTTAGAAAATGGATATATAAAGGCGGCAGTAAAAGAAATATTGCGATAATGAAAAAAGTTAAGACACTCTTCAACTAAAAATTTCCTTATGCCTGTAAGTTATTTAGTATATAGTTCACTAGGATTTATTGTAGTTGCTTTATTAATTTTTGCCTATAATAAAAGAAGAAAATCCTGATCAGCAGACCAGGCAATTCTTTATTGTTTGATGGGAAAACTTTCTCCAGCCAGATATATTGATAACTGAACTGATGAGGCTGCAAAAGCATTATCATTTCCCGTATGAACATTTATTGGCTTTGAGAACACAATCACCTGGCTTTTTCCTACCACTTTTGCCGTACCATTGTGCACAATTACCGCAGTTGATTCATCTATTCCAAAACACTGATAATCCGGAAACTCCATTATGGCTGATAACATTCTGCTATAACGGCTGCGAATTACAAAATGCTGGTCAATAATAACAGAATCTAGTAAACCAAGTCCGCTTACAATTTCAATATTTCCCTTTTGCAATACTCTAAAGGTGGAAGCATAGGCTGTATCCCGTAAACCATGGCCGGTAACCATCTTTTTGCTCATTACCGCAGCACCTGCACTTGAACCTCCAATAACAGCACCATTATAATATGCCTGCTTTAATATTTGTTGCACATTCGTTCCTTCAATCAATTCCATAAACCGGCTCTGGCTTCCTCCCCCGAAATAAATGATCTTTGCTTTACGTAATGTGTCGAGCTTTTTTGGGTCATGTACGGCAGCAGAATCAAACTTCACACATGTTTCGCCGGTTAATCTGCCAAATGCTTTGTTAGCATTTGCAAAACCTTCTTCGCTATATGCTGTAGCGAGAGTTACAGCTACAATTATATCTCCTTTTTTCCAGTTAGCAGCACGGAGCAATTCCATTCGTAATGAATCACTGATGGATCCTCCTCCAACGATAAATAATTTTCCTTTGGGTTTTCCTTGCTGGCTGTATGAAACAAGACCAATACAAGTTGTAAATGCAAAAAGAAGAAACAGGCGGTTCAAAATCGACATCATGCTAATCATTTATTTTTTAATATTTCTCTAAAATAACATTAATACCAAAATAACCGGCATAAAAAAAGCCCCGACTCGTTTTGACTGAGTCGGGGGCATCAACATATTATCTTTCAAATTAATTCTTTGCAAATTCACTGCGGATTACATTCAACGCTCCACCAGCTTTAAACCATTCAATCTGTTGTTGATTGTAGCTGTGATTAACAGTAATAGTTTCGCTGTTTCCATGGGCATGATGTAATACAAGTTGTAATGGAGTTCCAGGAGTGAAATTGGTTAACCCAATTACATCTATGGTATCATCCTCCTGAATTTTATTGTAATCTTCTTTATCAGCGAAAGTGATACCAAGCATTCCTTGCTTTTTCAAATTGGTTTCGTGGATACGGGCAAACGATTTTACTAATACAACACGAACTCCTAAATGTCTTGGCTCCATGGCTGCATGCTCCCTGGATGAACCTTCACCATAGTTTTCATCACCCACTACAATTGTTCCAACACCCGCAGCTTTGTATGCTCTTTGTGTATTGGGAACGGTTCCATACTCACCTGTCAATTGATTTTTTACACTATCCGTTTTCTCGTTGAAAAAATTCATTGCACCTATCAGCATGTTGTTGCTGATATTATCTAAATGACCACGGAATTTCAACCATGGACCCGCCATACTAATATGGTCGGTCGTACATTTTCCTTTTGCTTTGATCAGCAATTTCAATCCTTTCAGGTCAGTACCTTCCCAAGCCGGGAAAGGTGCCAACAATTGAAGACGTTTGCTATCTTCTTTTACATCTACCTGTACTTTACTTCCATCTTCTGCCGGGGCCTGGTAACCTGCATCTTCCACTGCAAATCCTTTTACTGGCAATTCATCACCGGTAGGTGCATCCAATTTTACTTGCTCACCCCTGTCGTTGGTTAATGTATCCGTTAATGGATTAAAATTCAGATCACCTGCAATAGCTAATGCTGTTACCAATTCCGGTGATGCGACAAAAGCCATTGTATTAGGATTTCCGTCTGCTCTTTTTGCAAAGTTTCTGTTGAAGGAGTGAACGATGGTATTGCGTTCTGCTTTTTCTGCACCTACTCTATCCCACATACCAATACAAGGACCACAGGCATTGGCAAATACAGTAGCACCAATTTTTTCAAACACACCTAAGAAACCATCTCTTTCAATCGTATAACGAACCTGTTCACTACCCGGTGTGATGGTGAATTGAGATTTTAGTTTCAATCCTTTTTCAGAAACCTGTTTTGCTAAACTCACAGCACGACTAATATCTTCATAAGAAGAGTTGGTGCAGCTTCCTATTAATCCAAACTCAATTTTTGTAGGCCAATTATTGGCCGCCGCCGCCGCTTTCATTTGAGAGATCGGTGTTGCAAGATCCGGAGTAAATGGTCCGTTCAAATGTGGCTCCAATTCACTCAGGTTAATTTCAATTACTTCATCAAAATATTTTTCTGGATTTGCATACGCTTCAGCATCACCTGTTAAGTATTCTTTTATTTTATCTGCTTCAGCCGCTACTTCTGCACGGCCTGTTGCTTTCAAATAGCGGCTCATGCTTTCATCATAACCAAATGTGGAAGTTGTTGCCCCGATCTCTGCACCCATGTTACAGATCGTTCCTTTACCTGTGCAGCTCATCGCAACAGCACCTTCACCAAAATATTCAACAATGGCATTGGTTCCACCTTTCACCGTTAGGATGCCAGCCACTTTAAGAATAACATCTTTCGGCGCAGTCCAACCACTCAATTTACCAGTCAACTTAACACCGATCAATTTCGGCATCAACAATTCCCAGCTCAATCCTGCCATCACATCACAAGCATCTGCACCCCCCACACCAATAGCTACCATTCCCAAACCACCAGCATTTACGGTATGACTGTCTGTTCCGATCATCATACCACCGGGAAACGCATAATTCTCCAATACTACCTGGTGAATGATACCTGCACCGGGTTTCCAAAAACCAATGCCATATTTATTGGAGATCGTGGATAAGAAATTGAACACCTCCTCGTTATCCGTTTTGGCTTTTGCTAAGTCGGCTTTGCCTTCCACTTTAGCAACGATCAGGTGATCGCAATGCACCGTACTGGGCACTGCTACTTTTTTACGACCCGTAGTATCAAACTGCAATAAAGCCATCTGCGCTGTTGCATCCTGCATCGCCACACGGTCTGGTGCAAAATCTACATAAGATTTGCCACGGGGAAAATCTTTTACCTCAACACCGTTCCAGAGATGGGAATACAAAATTTTCTCTGCCAGGGTAAGAGGGCGGCCCAAGGCTTTGCGGGCTGCATCTACTTTAGCAGGCATTTCAGCGTAAAGTTTCTTAATGAGGTCGAGATCGAATACCATAATTATCGTCGTTTGAAGGTGAGAAAATGTGTGGCGAAGTTACTTAAATGGAAGGCTCAAAAAAAATGAAGGTTGGGTGTATTTAAACCCTCAAAAAAGTATAGAAATAATTATACCCTATCGCAGGTAAATATGATCGGGAGGTTGTATTACTGTAGCACTACTTACCAATACTTATGATATACACTTAAAAGGTGAAATTAGATTACAAAGTTTGTTCGAAGAGTGAAGAATGGATATAAATTTACCGCAGTGTGAAATCCATCCACCGAAAACTGAACCTTGCCGGCCCGGCAATTGCCATGCTTTACTATGTATTGCTGGCACCGGCTGAAGTGCTGTCTCAATCTCCTGTGCAGCAGTTTACGGCTAACTATGTTACGGCCTCTGGCGGAATTGGCAGCTACACTGACCTTCCGGCTTCTCCGGGAACATTTTCAGCATGCAACACTATTCCTTATACGTACACCTGGAGAAATGGAAACGCCAACCAGTTAAAATTGGTAAGCTTTACGGCTAATTCAAAAACTTATATAGTGGCTGGTATACCTGGTGTGATAGTAAAGTTGAATAGGGTTAATAATGCGAATGTAACGGGAGCAAGAAATATTCTCTATAGTGAAGCAACTGTCTCATCCGCAACCGCCTGTATCACTCCAAGGCAATTAGATTTTAAAGCACCATATAATGATGACATGGCAAGTTTCCTAAATAATAATGTACTAAACCATGGAACTGATAATATTTTTACCAATGCGAATAATGGCGATAACAACAATAATAATATAGAAAGAGTAGATGTAGTGATACCAAATGGAGTTAGCAGTGCTTTACCAGCAGATGCCGGCTTCATTCTATGTGAAAGAGGAAATAACAATGCACATGATGGCTTTAGGATTGCAGCAATTTTGAGTATTGATGCAAGCAACAACCCAACCTCTTTTGGTGCGGCCAAAAACTGTATAGCAGGCAATGGTTCTAATAATGGCAGTTGGGGGCACCCAAGCATTGCAAATGGCAACAGGCAATTGGCCGCCTATGTACTAAGAAAAGATCCTGCCGATACTTATCTAAAAGTTTCCTCGAATGTAAACCAGGAATTAGGTGGAGTGTTTTTTTCTTTGACTGACCTTGGTGTAGGCGCCAATCAGGTTATTTATGGTTACTGTCTTATTGGGCCCGATGGAACAGCTAACCCAACTTCTGCGCAGTTATTGAATTTAAATAACTCCGCTGTATATCCAACTGGCACTACGGAAGTACAGGGAGGTGGGCTGGATCTTATTTCTGTTAATACTTTTTTTGGAACCGATCAAGCCTTAGCAAGCTCTTACTTTCCATCGCTTAGAGGAACGGTTCAAAATACCGATGCTATTTTAAAATGGAACGTCGTTAACCTTCCAGAAGACAGAATAGTAAATCTTGAAAGGTCCAATAACGGATTATTATTTGAGCCCATTTATTCATATAAGTATAGCACTAATAATGTTGACAATAGCTTTACAGATAAACCCGGATATGGCACCTTCTATTACCGGGTGCAGACAGCAGCTGATAGTATGAAAACATATAGCAGGCTGATTCAGCTTAAAATTGAAAAATCACTCAGTTGGAAAGTCTTTCCAACACTGGTACAGGGAGGTCAAACGATCAGCATCGAAAACCTTACACCTGGCTCTTATAAAATTCGTATTCAAAACATGGCGGCTATTGAAGTTTACCATACCACTTTCAACAGCCGCAACGGAAAAGGACAAATAACTCTGCCACAAAAAAGCCTGACTCCGGGCATTTATTGTCTTGTGCTTGAAAAAGATGGGCGGCCAGTTCCCGAAGTAAAAAAAATAGTTATCCGGCGCAACTAAAATCAGCTTTAGAAATTCTCTATTTCACCTATCAAAAATATTTCATATTTTAGGTATATGAACAGGTTTAAAAGCTTTGTAGAATGGAATGCCTTTGGTGTATGTTCAGCCATTGGCAACCGAATGGGAATTGCTACCAGCCGCATCCGGCAATACTTTATGTACACTTCATTGCTTACACTTGGCTCTCCTATTATAATTTATATGGTACTTGCTTTTTGGCGCAATATGCGGAAGTATGTAACAGCAGCGAAACGCAATCCCTGGTATTATTTATAATTAAAAAGGCCAATAGCGAATTTTATATCCGCTATTGACCAAATTCTATTTGCTTTCAACTTAAATAACCGCTTTATTATCTTTTGTACTTACTTTAAAATAAGTACGGTCTCCTTTTTTTATCATTGCCAATATTAACTGGCTGAAATCTGTTGCAACAAAATTGCTATGTCCATCTTCGGATTCCATAGTGCCAGTGAGAGTTGTTAACTCCCCTTTGCTGTTATACTCAATTTCATCAAATTTGAGTGCTACACCTTTTGCTTTCATTTGCTTTTTAAAATCCTCCAGGTCTTGCCGGGTTGCTTTTTTTGAAATAGTAATTAGTATGTCCTCATTACCTGTAATTCTATAGCTATAATCATCAATAATCATTACTTCATCTACACCTGCGACTGGTGCCATTGGCGCAATAACGCTTTGCCCGGCAATTGCATAGCGAACACCTGCCTGCATACCCTCGGGAGGATGAAGTGGCTTAACGGGAAGTAGATGGCCATATTTATTTTCAAATTTCTTTTTCTGCTCTGCATTTGTAAGATCATACTCTTCCACAGTTCCATCATTAAGATACATCACTGCTTTTTTTTCCGTTATTTCAAACTCTTTGCAAAGGCTTCTCCACTTAGGTTCGTCACCGGTTATTGGGGCAATGGCATCGGTTGGCTCCGTTGTTTTTGCTGGAGGATTTGGTGGGGCCGGTGCGGTTGGAGGAGCCGGTGCAGCCGGAGGCGGAGGTGGTATTTCACCATACTGTTCGTCATGATTTTCTGTCCAGTCATTCATCAGAATCCTTTTTACCTCTTTCCCATTTTTGTCTTTTACAACAATAGTACACTCACCTCCCACTCCAACTACATTAATGATGTACCCTTTTTTATTGGGGCTCGTTACTTGTGGTACCGTGTCGGTGATTACAGCTTTGGGTGGGGGTGCAAATAATTGTTTCTGATTTCGTTCATTCAGTGAATCGCTGATTTGCTCTCTAAAAGAAACAAGAACTACCGCCAGCAACGGCAATACAAAGAGAAACCGCAGGAGGTTTACTTTTGCTGATTTGATTTTGTTCATCATGGCTATACGTTTTTTTAATGAAGAAAAATTGAACTTAGGGGCTATACTAAAATGATTATTACCGATGACTTTTAAGAGAAGGTATTGATACCTTTTTCTATCCACTCCATTTTCCAATACTTTATTATCTGCTATGAATTCCAGATTTTGTCGAATGGACTTTCTAATCAGCCAAACAAAGGGATTGTACCAGTTAAGCAAACAAAGAATTTCACTCCAGATAATATCCACACTGTGGCATTGCTTTACATGTACAAATTCATGGAGAATGATTTCCTTTAACTCGTTTTCGCCATGGAGGTTCCTATTGATAAAAATTGAATTACCGAAGGAGAAAGGAATTATTTTTTCATCTACCTGGTAAATTTTCATTCCCTCAGCTGAAATGAAATATGCTTTCCGCATCATTCGTTTAAAAGAAAACAACTGAACAACTAAACGGATTAACATTATTATCATTCCTGCCAATAGTAAAAGATTGATAAGCTTCCATGTAGAGAAAGAATTTGATGATGTGCTATCTGTTACAACTTTTGCCTGATACGTATCTAATGCAGGCACCCATTGTACTATAGTTGCTTCGCTCCAGTTATTATCAGCTAAGACAAACGATACGTCTACAAATGGAATAAAAAAACAAAGCATGGTATAGCTAACCAGGTACCAGCGGTTCCAGTTGTAAAAAGTCATTCGCTGTAATACAAAATGGTAAAACAGGTAAACTACAGAAAGACTTATCGAAAGTTTTAATAAATAAATTATCAGCACTGGCATAAAATAAGTTGAGCAATTAGAAATTTATTTACTTCTACCCTTTTCAATCATACTGATGATCTCTTTCAATTCTTTTGCAGAAAGCTTCTTCTGCTCCACAAAAAAGTTGACCAATTCTTTGTAAGAGTTATCGAAATACTCCTTTACTACGCCATTCATGAATTTTTTTTTGTATTCATCTTCACTTACGGCGGGTTTATACAAATAGGCGTTACCTACCAGGCGGCTGCTGAGGTACCCTTTCTTCTCTAAATTGTGTATGATACTCGCCACCGTGGTATAAGGAATTTCT
>CAZXMP010000146.1:0-9597 GCA_964641575.1 uncultured Chitinophaga sp.
TGTAAGAGAAAAAACAGACGTACTGGATGCTGTAGGTAACACTACTGCTGCTTCCGGAAAAGGATTTGCCATTGCTTCTGCTGCATTGACAGCACTGGCATTGTTTGCAGCCTTTGTTGGTGTAGCAGGTATTACTGGTATTGATATTTATAAAGCGAATGTGCTGGCCTGCTTATTTGTAGGTGCAATGGTTCCGTTCATCTTCTCTGCGCTATGTATCCGTGCAGTAGGTGAAGCGGCCATGGCGATGGTGGAAGAAGTTCGCAGACAGTTCCGCACTATCCCTGGTATTATGGAAGGAACAGGGAAGCCTGAGTATGATAAATGCGTTGCTATCTCTACACAGGCATCCATTAAGAAAATGATGTTGCCGGGTGCTATTGCAATCATTTCTCCATTGATCATTGGTTTTATGCCGGGTCTTGGTGCAGAAGCATTGGGTGGATTTTTAGCTGGTGCGACGGTGAGTGGTGTATTGATGGGAATGTTTCAGAATAATGCCGGTGGTGCATGGGATAACGCCAAAAAATCTTTTGAAAAAGGTGTGGAGATAAATGGTGAGATGTTCTATAAAAAATCAGAACCACATAAAGCATCTGTAACGGGTGATACAGTGGGTGATCCTTTTAAAGATACGTCTGGCCCATCAATGAACATTTTGATTAAATTGATGTCGATCGTATCATTGGTAATTGCACCAAGCCTGGCGCAGATAGCTGCGAAGAAAAGTGCTACAGTGGAAGTGAAACAAAATAAAATTGAAATAAAGACTGAACCAATTGCTGTGGTAAACAAAGCAAACACTGTTCAATACAAATAAAGATCTTAATCAGAACCATTACAGGAAGTCCCGCTGTTTCTACAGTGGGGCTTTTTTTTTGTAGAAGCTTACCACATACAAATGAACTTCTAATTCATCACGCCAAACTCGAAACTCATAACTCGTAACTCGAAACTTAAACACAGGCATCCCGCAGCATTTTCATATATACTAAACCTTTTTCTCTGGCGAAATTAATATTGCGTTCGGGAATTTTTTCGGGGGATAAATAATGCTTCAATGCTTTGTCGATACTTTCTTCCCGTAATAGATGAAGCATTGGGTACACAGAACGGTTGGTATAGTTAGCGGCATCGGCATCCGATGAGCCTTGAAATAAGTATTGCGGATGAAAACTGGCGAGTTGGTAGATGCCTTCGTAGCCGTTTTTCTTTAAAAGTTTTTCAGCTTTGTCAACGAGATCGAGATAATCATCAAAGTAGATGAAAGAGTTTGGGAGAATGAGGAAACTGGTTTCGATGGTTTCATTATCATCTAACCGTTCCGCTTCCAGCATTAATGCTCCAAGACAATCTTTTACCTCACTGCTACTTTCTACCTGGTAATGGATGGTTTGTTGTTTTACCACCCTCGCTGCGAATGGACAGAAGTTGCAGCCAACCACTACCTCATTGATCCATTTTTTTGTTTGTTCGATTACCTGTTCGGGGGTGGGCATTTGTTTTAAAAATTGTATCTGTAAAAATATGGTGAAAGATGTTTTCACCGCAGAGAAAGGAGAAAAAGAGATTTCGCAGAGGCATTGCGTATACACAGCGGTCTCCTTTCTCTGCGGTTACTTCTTCCTACCTGTAACCTTTTCTGCCTCAATCCGTCTCACTACCAACAGTTAATGATTGTTAAAAAAAACTAAATAAGCTTAGGATTTGCTCGTCTTACGAAAAAGGTCGTATATTCGGGCTATAAATCGGAAAACTATGTCAGCACCTAAATTGATTAAACCTACAGAAAGTGAGTTAGAGATACTACAGATCCTTTGGACAAGGGGTTTAGCTACTGTACGGGAAGTGCATGAAGAACTGGCTAAAACAAAAGAGGCCGGTTATACTACTACCCTTAAGCTGATGCAGATCATGAACGAAAAAGGCATTGTGAAGAGAGATGATTCAATGCGTACCCATGTGTACCAGGCAGCCGTGAACAAGGAAAAAACACAAAAGCATATTTTAGGTAAGATGATCGATAGTTTGTTTGGTGGTTCTCCAACCCAACTTGTTATTCAAGCTTTGGGTGATGATAACCATAAGGCAAGCCGTGAGGAACTGGATAAAATTCAGCAATTACTCGACAGTCTTAAAAAATAATAAACCATGACCAGCGGCCAGGCTAATTTCTTTCAATCCCTGGGTTGGGCTGTACTAAACAGCCTTTGGCAACTAGCATTACTCTGGGTAGTTTATCAGGTTATAACTGCTATGTTCAAAACCTCAAGGGCTTCTACTAAAAGTTTATTGGCATCTACTTTACTAATGACCGGCTTTGCCTGGTTTGTTTATACATTTATAAGCGTTTATTCAAGCAATGCAGTAAATGAAGGCTCTTTATCATCTGTACTTATTAATACCAATGAGAATCCTGCTTTGAGTGGTTGGCTAAAAAAAATTCTTCCCATAGCATCTGCCTTATATCTTATTTTATTGGTGATACCAGTACTGGGCTTTATCCGGAATTATCGCTATGTACAGATCATCCGCAAACATGGCTTAACCAAAATAAATGTTGAATGGAGAATGTTTGTTACCAAAATTGCCGGCCAGATGAGCATCAGGAAAAAAGTAAATATCTGGGTTTCAGAACTGGTTTCCTCTCCTGTTACCATTGGTTTTTTAAAGCCAGTAATATTAGTTCCATTAGCAGCTATCAATCATCTTACGCCTCCGCAACTGGAAGCCGTATTGTTACATGAGCTTTCACATATCAAACGGTCCGACTACTTTATCAACCTTATCATTAATTTGATACAGGCAGTATTATATTTCAACCCGTTTGTAAAAGCCTTTGTAAGAATTGTAGAAAGAGAAAGAGAAAAGAGTTGTGATGAAATGGTATTGCAGTTTCAATACGAATCGCATGAGTATGCCTCTGCCCTGCTTACCCTGGAAAGAACTAGTCATATTAATAAGCCATTAGCTATTGCTGCATCCGGTAAAAAAAATGACCTGTTGAACCGTGTTGAATCAATACTGGGTGTGGAGAAAAAACAATTATTTTCTTTTCAACGGGTAGCTGGATTATTTACAGGTTTGTTGATCGTATTTCTATTGAATGCGATTCTGATTATAAGCAAACAACCTTCCGGCAATAAGGTAAACTCTATTGGAGATGTATCTTCTTCATTCAACTTCTTTGATGGGTACGATAAAGCTGATTATGTACCGGCTACTGAAGAGTTGAAAGCGGTTGAACCAGTAGTTAATCATTGGGTTGCTACTACATCAAACCGGAAAAAACAGGAAGAAGAAATCTCTCCTGTTGCTGAGCCTTTGCCAATGCTGGCCCCAATTACTTATGCAAATTCTTCTTACAGACAAGCAGGAATAGAAATTGTGGAAGAAGCACCGGCGTTAAAAAAATACCAGGAAGATCAGGTACAGGTAGCTTTGGAGGCTTCAAAAAAAGTATTGGAAAGTGCCCAATGGAAATACGTAGAGAAAACAATGGCTGAGGTATTTACAGCAAGCGAAAAGGAAAAATTAAAATCTACATACGAAAAGGAGATCAATAATATTGATTGGAAAGAATGGGAAAACAATCTTCGCCTCGCTTATGATAAGGTAGACTGGGAAAATGTAAATGCCCAGCTTGCCAATGCAGTACAGCAGGTTAAAATTGATAGTATTCAATCAGTATACAGACAAGCCCTTTCGCAGCTTCAAAAAATAGAAAGCACTTTAATTGAGAACGATGTAAAAGGCATACCTGATACAGACGTTTCTTTAAAGCGTATTGAGCAAGGAAGAAAAGATGCGTTAAGAGCTTTAAATGATATTAAGGCTGTAAGAACTAAGAAAATAGTTCGTTTGTAACATTCTGCTGCTTTTCTGTTCTAGCGATGGTTTGATTAATGTTGAATCTTACTCTTAAAATTATGTGACCATATATCGCTCCGATGGAGCTCTGGGGAATTATTAAATTAATTTTCTGCTACTTATATTTCACCTCGCTAATGCTGAAAAATGAACTAAAATGCCGAACCTAAGTCCGGCATTCAACTATTATTTCCCTTCGTCTTTTTACATTAATAACATCTTGGACATGCCTGGCTGTATTTGTTACCTAACAAAAAGCCGAATACAATTTCATGTGTGCCCCTGCTAAAATCATTTAGTTGAGAGTTTGCATTGGTTCGGTCAAATGCATAGTTAACATTAAATGTATTTTTTACATTCAATCCTATCATACCTGCATAGCCATCCTGGTAGCGATAACTACCACCCAGCCAAAATAGATCCTGATATTGCAATTTCACATTTGCTTCTGGTTGAAATTCCCTGATAGAACTCCCTTTAATGTATTTAACCATTAATGAAGGAATCATATTAATATCTTCTGATAACAAAAAGCGAACACCTGCCGTCATAAAAATATGCGGAACAAATTTTCCCTGCTGTAGTATAGAAGGATTATCATCTACAAAACTGAGTGTTTGCGGAATTACCTGCTGTACAGAGAACCCTGCAAAATAGTCACGGGAATATAACCAAAGTCCTACACCTAAGTTTGGTCTTGTTTTAGTTAGCTCTCCGGTAAAGGCAGAACCTAATGCAGGATCGAATGGATCACCATTACCATCAAAGCTATGTTTGCTTCTGTCAATACTTACTTTAGTAATACCCGCTGAAAACCCTCCGGAGAGATTAGTTGTTGCATTCAAACCGAGATGATAGGCATAAGTAGCACTGGCTGTAAGAAAACGGAAACTACCCGTTTGATCATTTATTATTTGTAATCCAACGCCGTGGTGAGGTTCTGCCGCTGTATAATTTCTCCAATAAGCCTGTCCTCTTGGATTTTGTCCCGGTACTTCAAATGAAGTAGCAGAAGTGGCATAATCATCTCCTTTTCCTAACGGTGCATGAACAGTTAAATAAACTGTTTTGGGTGCTCCATTAATGCCCACCCACTGATCTCTTACTGCCATTTTTAAATCCGTATAATTTTCAATACCGGTAAGTGCAGGGTTAATAATATATGGGTTGATGACATACTGGGTATAATGCGGACGTTGCTGCCCTATGGCCAGTACACCGGAACAAATCATCGCTGCTGTAATAAAAATCTTTTTCACTGTTTGCTTTTTTTGGCTCAATACTGTTGTTTATCGTATAACATCTACATAACCGGATAACTTACCACGGCCATTTTTAGGATCAATTACATAGTAATAAGTACCTACCGGCACATCTTTTCCGTTTACTTTTCCATCCCATGCAGTGCCGTAACCAACCGAGCGGAACACTAACTGCCCATAGCGATTGTATAAATCCACAGTACAACCTGGATAGCTTTCCAGATAAGCTATTACCCATGTATCATGTACCCCATCGCCATTGGGACTGAAAATATTTGGTATTAATGGATTCTTCAACACTTTTACAAATACATCATCACTGTCTGTACAGCCTTTATCAGAGGTTACTGTAAGTATATAAGTTTGGTCCGTAGCAGGAGATGCTGTTGGGAATTGTAATGTTGGATCATTTAATCCCAGCGCAGGTGTCCATAAATAAGTAATAGTTAAACCAATATTTGCGGCAGGAGTTAACATTACCTGTCCGCCTTCCAATACCACTTTATCAGGTCCTGCATTTAAAATAGGATCAGGATAAACTTCAATGGGTTGTTCCAGGAAGTTACTGCAACCATTAGTACCTGTATAAGAATAACGAATAACATGTGTACCCACTCCTGCTACGGCAGGATTAAACAAACCAGTTGGTGATACACCGTTACCACTAAATACAGCAGGACCACCCGGCAATGCATTTACTAATTGTGCCTGTGTTATCTGGAATGCCGGTACATCGGAACAAATTCCGGGCACCGGTGCAAAAGCAAGTGTAGGTGTGGCCAGCAAAGTAATATCTCTCTCAAAAGAGCTAATGCAGTTGTCGCCTGTATATGCCACATACCTGATGCGGAATGTTTTGGTTGCAGGAGTTCCAAACTCAGCATAAGTATTGGTATATAATTTTCCGGCTACCGGTGTTGCATCTGTTGTTTTAGCTGTTGGATCATTCAGGTAATCCCAGAATATTTCCAGTTTTGTTATAGTTCCAAATGCAGTTGTTGCAGCATCTTTTATTGTGATAGATTGATTAGAGCAAACAGAACCTGCATTTTCAATAGTAAAGTTGGAAACAGGTAAATCGTTCACCGTAAATGTTTTTGACGTAGTGTCTCTGCAACCGGTATTGCTGATTACAATTTGTCGTACAGTATAAGGTCCTGCCACTGTAAAATGATGCGTAGGGTTTTTTACAGTGGAGGTATTAGGGTTAGCACCGTTTGCATTAACATCGCCAAAGTCCCAATCCCACCCTGTAACTGTTCCGGGGTTAACAGTACCCAAATCAGTAAACTGTGCATTTACATCTGCTACACAAGCAAGCGGAGGAGTAAAATCAGCAGTAGGATTTACATTGACTGTAATTGATTTTGAAACCTCAATACTTTCGCAACCTTTATCGGTGGTAACAATAAGTTTTATATCATAGGTACCTGCAACTGTATAAATATGTGTTGGATTCTGATCTGTTGAAGTATTCGGGTTGGAAGATGAAGCATTTGGATCACCAAAATTCCAGGCCCATGATACGATATTACCGGCACCGGGTACAGATAAATCATTAAATGATATTACCCTGTTTTCACAAATAGTTGGTGAAGGTGCAAAGTTGGCTGTAGGCAAAGGATTAATAGTTGTTGTAACAGAACCCGTTTGGGGTTGAGCACAAGCACTGATACCACCCTCCTGCACACTTAATAATTGGTAAGTAAATGTTCCGGTCACATTGGTTGGTACTGGCACATTTACAGTATTGGATGGAGCTATTGTTGTTGCTGTATAGAAAGGTGTTGGGTCTCCAAGAATTCTATAACGGAATTGATAAGGCGACGTACCACCTGCTCCTGTAAAAGTAATATTATGAGTTGCTGCATTCAGACAAACTTCTGCTGAGCCAATAATAGTAGCAGTTGGCAATTGTTTTACAATTACCGCAGCCGTTAAAGCAGCCGGTGTAAAAGTTCGTAAACAACTATTGGTACTGCTTTCCTGAACATCCACTAACTCATAAGTAAATGTGCCGGTAGCGGCAGTTGGAACCGCAACAGTAACAGTGTTACCAACGGTTGTAACAATCGTTTGAATAGGTCCGCCATTAATTCGATAATGGAAGGTGTATGGTGCCACTCCATTGGAACCTGTAAACGTAATAGATGGCGAAGGAGCATTAACACAAACCTCTGTAGCACCTGTTACGGTAGCACCTGGTAATGGCCTTACCACTACATCAACAAAACCTGTTTGCGCCTGGCTACAGGAAGCAGTGCTTCCTTCCTGAACATTTACTAAAGCATACCTGAAAGTACCCGCAACTGCAGTTGGTACATTTATAGTTCTTGAGTTTCCGGATACGGTTGTTATCGGTGCCTGAATAACAGGTCCTGAACCATTATCAATAGAATAAATGAATGTATAAGGAGCAGTACCGCCAGCACCTGTAAACGTAATAGTTGGCTCTGTACCATTTTGGCAAACAGTGGCAGCACCAATTACATTCGCTGTAGGTAATGTTCTTACATTAACTGTTCTGGTAGCAAAATTATTTACGGTGGCACAGCCTGCTGCTGATGTAACATTTAATGTTACCGTAAACGGCCCTGCCGTGGTGTAAGTATGCGTTGGATTTTGAACAGTACTGATTGGACTTCCATCTCCAAAATCCCAACTCCATTGTGTAACTGAATTTCCCGGCGCACTACTTCCGTCAGTAAAGTTTACAACAGAACCAAGACAAACATCTAATGGTGCGGTAAAGGCGGCTTGTGGTTCAGCATATACTGTGCTTAGCGTTTGAGTTATAGTATCTGTGCAACCTGTGTTTGTAGTTACTATAAGGCCAACTGTAAACGGTCCGGGTGTTGTATATGTATGCAATGGATTTTGTGTGCTGGCAGTTCCTGCATCACCAAAAGTCCATGCCCAGGTAGTAATTGTATTTCCTGCACCCGGAGTGGAGCCATCATTAAATTGAGCGGCTCCCACTGGTAAGCAGGCAACAGGCAAAGCAAAATCAGCCGTTGGTTTTGGATTTACTAAAACTTGCGTTGTATGAGGTTCACTTACGCAACCAGATAAAGAAGTAACAACTAATGAAGCTGTATAAGTTCCGGCTGTTGCATAAGTATGTGAAGGGTTTTGAACAGCAGAAGTATTACCATCTCCAAAAGCCCATGCAAATGTTCCACCAGGAATTGGAGTGGATAAATCTGTAAAGCTTACCGGGCTGCTTGCACAATAAGGTCCTGCAGTACTAAAATCTGCAACAGGAGGATTGTCTATTACCACAATTTTGCGGGCTGTATCTGCTACGCAGCCTATATCATTAGTGTAAGTAAACTTCACTTCGTAAGACCCAGGTGCGGCATAAGAATGTGTAGGATTAGTTGTGGTTACTATTGGCGAACCATCTGCAAAATTCCAGTACTTTTCGGTTATTGGTCTTACTGTGTTATTATTCTCTGTAAAAAGTACAGGACTATTTACACAACCTGATGTAGTAAAATTAAAGTTGGCACCCGGCTTATCAAATACCTGCAAATCAAATTCAATTTCCTGCACACCACCACAACCATCTGGAGTAGGGTTAGTAGCTGTAAGTTTAATCGGGTAAGTTCCTGATACGGTTATTGTGTAAGGAGTTGGTATGCGATATTGATACAAAGTTTTGCCGGCAACGACAATTGGACCCGTATAAAAAATACTTGGATTGGGCATAGAAAAATTTCCCAACGTACCTAAATCCCATTCTATGCTTGTAGGCTGGTATGGGAAGGTCATGGTGAAATAAAATGGCACATCTTTACAGGCAGCAGGAAAATTAATAGTTGCTGCAGGATTTTGTACCGATATGTATTGATAAATATCTTTAATATTAGTACCGGCATTGTAACCGTATGATTCAAAATCGCCAAAGCCATATGCTATAGCATTAAAACCGGAGTCTGATAATATTGTGTGTTGTCCCCCACCTACCGGATACTTTACATAGGAATAGTTGGGGTCTTGCGGATGTGTGGTAAATGAACCTAAGGGAAGTGGGGCACCATCCAATCTAAATGAGCTTAATCCAGTTCCTCCGTTAGGTACAATAGCGTTAAAAAAATGTTGGGCAATGGAAAAGTTTGGAGTAGCGTTCCACAACACTTTATTTATATTTTGCTCTACCGAGCTTAAATACATTACTTCCGGGTCACCAGGACCGTTATTTCCACAGCCTGTATTTCCTTGTGTAGAGGTGAAATATTGCGCAACAAGGATTGGGTTATTTCCTTCAATTCGCATTGGAGCAGAAGTAAGCGGTAAGTCGTAATAAAAACCATTTTGTAGCGGCACGGCTATAGGCGCACCATTAACAGTTACTACAGTTGCAGGGTCTGAGACACATACCCTGTAAAAATTGTTTGTCATGCCACCACTTCCAGATGCGGTTAAATATTTTTTACCCCAGGCAGATTTTGGAAACGCCTGA
>CAZXMP010000147.1:0-9569 GCA_964641575.1 uncultured Chitinophaga sp.
TTTTTATTCTTATATTGAATTGGATCATCCAAAAAAGTATGTGTGTGGCCGCCAATGATCAGGTCGATATTTTCTGTTTCTTTTGCCAGCACTTCATCACTTACCAAATTACTTTCTTTATACTTATTGCCGAGATGTGATAAGCAAATTACCATATCACAATCCTCATATTTTTTCAACCGGTCGGCAATTTCGTTTGCTTTTGGAAGCGGGTCTAAATATTTGGTAGCACCAAACAAACTATCCGGAATTAAACCCTTTCCTTCAATACCTATTCCAAACACACCAATTTTTAGTTTGCCTTTTTTAAAAACTTTATAGGGTTGTGTTTTATTTTCCATCGGAGTATTACTAAAATCATAATTAGCTACCAACATCGGAAACTTTGCATGCTTCGTTAATTGTGTTGCCAGGTTTTCCATGCCTGCATCAAAATCATGATTGCCGATGGTAGTGGCATCATATCCTAAATTGGTCATTGCTTTAATTTCAGGCTCCCCTTTATATATATTAAAGTAAGGAGTGCCTTGAAAAATATCTCCGGCATCAAACAACAAAACATGTTCTTCTTCGCTTCTTATTTTATTGATTAATCCAGCCCTTCCTGCAATACCTCCAAGGCCCTGGTTGCGACCACCATCCATCGGAAATGGCTCTAACCGACTATGTGTATCATTGGTATGTAAAATGGTCAATTTTAAAGGGTTGAAATACTCAGCCGCCTTCAAAACAGAAGGGCCAGCCATCAATGCACCTGCTGATAATGCTGCCTGTTGTATGAACTTTTTTCTATTGAGCATTTGTTACCCTGTTTTCAATATTTGCACTAATATTTTTACCCTGGCTTTTCAACTTTTTAATATAGTCTAAAATTGCATCCCGCATTAAATAACCATTTGATATTTGTGGAATAGTTCTAAGCATATCCGCATTATCGCCACCATTTGCTAAGAAATCAGAATTGGCAACGGTATAAACAGCATTGGGATCAAGTGGCTTTCCACCAATTATTACGTTTATTGCTTTTTTGTTTTTTATCTGCATGGTCATACCTGCAACCGGCCAGCCTCCTCTTTCAGCAGCAATGTTTAAAAAATCTTGCAACACACTGCCTTTAACTTTTTGAAGTATTAAAACATTATCAAATGGCATTAATTCAAATATTTTTCCGGTGGTTACATTTCCGGATGCAAGCTGCGTTAAACGAATTCCACCAAAATTCAGTAATGCCACATCTACTTTCGTATTATATTGTTCTGCCGCCATCGTAATAAAAGCATCTACCATAAAATTACCCAGCGTACCCTCTGGTTGTTTCTTATCCATACTTACGGTAGCTATTCCTACCACATCGTTCATTGTTTTGTTTACATTCTCACTATACGGTTGTAAGAAATTCAGCTGCGAAGAATCCGGCTGCTCCGTTGGAGTAATTCTATATGTTTTGTATTGTAGTGTTTGGCTTTGATAAATAGTGTTGCAGGAAAGTGCAGCACTAATAAAAACAATGACAAGCAATAGAAAAGGGGGATTTTTTTTCATAACCAATGGGCTTGTTTGAAGGTATAATTATTTTATGGCCATAACAAAGAATTCTAAAATATTATTCCGGGTTTTTATTTGCATCTTTGTACTACTTCGGGATAAAAACCTGACAACATGCAAAAGACTATTTCCCTTAAATTGCTTCCTTCCGAAGCTGCCAACGAAGCAATCGTAAAAAAATATCTTGCGCAAGCAGAAGCTGTTAGCACAGACGCTGTTACAGGTTATCATATTTTAAAACATTCTATAGATGCCAGAGGCAGACAACCCTGGATCAATCTTTCGGTGAAAGCATTTATCAACGAACCCTTTCAAAATAGGGAATCTACTCATTTTCATTTTCAGGATATAAGCAAAGCAGAACGAACAGTTATTATTATCGGTGCCGGACCTGCTGGTTTGTTTGCTGCATTACAATTAATAGAGAGCGGCATTAAACCAATTCTACTGGAAAGAGGTAAAGATGTAAGGGCCAGAAGAAGAGATTTGGCAATACTGAATAAAGAAGGTGAAGTAAATCCCGAAAGCAATTATTGCTTTGGTGAAGGTGGTGCTGGTACTTACAGCGATGGTAAATTGTATACAAGAAGTAGTAAAAGAGGGGATATAAATCGTATACTCAGCTTGTTTGTGCAGTTTGGTGCAGAAGAACAGATATTGTTTGAGGCCCATCCGCATATCGGTACCAATAAATTGCCTCATATCATTACCGCTATGCATAAACAGATACTCGACTGTGGTGGTGAATACTTATTTGAAAAAAAAGTAACAGACTTTATTATTAAGGACAGTGAAATGAAGGGTGTAAAAACTGCTGATGGCAGCAGCTTTGAAGCTGATGCTGTGATATTGGCAACCGGACACTCTGCAAGGGATATCTTTCAGTTACTGGCTGCAAAAAAGATTTTGATTGAACCAAAGCCTTTTGCACTGGGAGTAAGAGTTGAGCATCCGCAATCCTTAATAGACAGTTCGCAATACCATTGTGATGTAAGAGGAGATTTCTTACCGCCGGCCGCCTACAGCTGGGTGCAGCAGGTAGATGGTAAAGGTGTTTTTTCTTTTTGCATGTGCCCCGGTGGAATAATAGCACCGGCCGCCACATCCCCGGGAGAGTTGGTAGTGAATGGCTGGAGTCCTTCTAAACGTAATAACCCGTATGCCAATAGCGGCATTGTTGTTTCAGTGGAAGAAAAAGACCTGCCTACCGGACAGGCAGGTTGGCAGGTTCACAACAAGCATGGTGTATTGGCTGGAATGTTTTTTCAGCAAGAAGTAGAGCGGAAAGCTTTTGAAGCAGGTGGAGGCAAGTTTGTTGCACCGGCTCAACGATTGGTTGATTTTGCTTCGGGCAAGCAATCATCATCCCTTCCAGCCTGCTCCTATTTACCGGGACTTCATTCAACGTCATTAAAGGAAGTACTTCCCCCATTCATTTACAGAAGCCTGCAGGAAGGTTTTAAGGAGTATGGTAAAAAAATGAAAGGATACCTTACCAACGATGCAGTGGTAGTGGCTACAGAGTCAAGAACCTCTTCTCCTGTTCGTATTCCAAGAGATGCGACCTCTTTACAACATCCGCAAATAAAAAACCTATACCCTTGTGGCGAAGGCGCCGGCTATGCAGGTGGTATTGTAAGTGCTGCTATGGATGGAGAAAGGGTTGCAAAAATGATTGCACTGAAAGTCCTGTAACTATTGAGTTGCCTGTTTTCGGGAAAGAAGCAATTTCTTCTCAATCAATTTATTCTTTTGCCATGCTTTGTATTCCTCCTTAAATGCAGCTTTATCTTTCTTTTCAAAAGGTTGTGAAAGAGAAGATAACTCAGGTTTACCTGCATCTACCCAGGCTGTGTACCAAAAATCAGCGATCATCCTGGCAGAGTTTAGTAATTGATCATTGATGGTTTGCCCCAATAATTTGCTATATGATTTGGCAAAAGCTGAAGTAAACGATTTTACTTCTTTGCCTCGCCGAATTTGTGTTCTGAATTTTGTTGTATCCACAAACTGTTTTGTGGCTTCAATTTCTTTTCCAAAAACATCGGGCAATAGTTTATGTGCCCGCCTGATACAATCCCACACGGCCTGTTCAGGATCAGACAAATACTTTGCTTTATGATTGCTATACAAATTGTATTGCTCTATTTCAATTTCCGGCACCATGCTTTCCCATAAACTGTGCAGGCCATGCTGATTGGTTAGTTGTCCATCATAATTAAGAGAAGTGTGTAACGGCACATTTGCATCGCCAATATAATGTGCCAGATCAGCAGCATAAAACAGAATGCTGTCTTTATTGCTGGAACGAAATGCATCTGTTAACTTATTTTTCATTGTTATTATATGGTACGGTACATAGCCATACTCCAATAAACTATCGGTAGTAAAAATTTTTACTGCTTCCTCCCATTTAAAGGGCATTTTCCAGGCAGCCGAATCGCCAAATGCTTCCAGGTCTATAAAATGTTTCGTAGCTTCCGTTGAATCCTGGCTACGGCGCTGATCAGGTCGTCCTGCATTGTCAACCAGGTAACTCATGTTCTTATAAAAAAATGACTGCATCGGCTTCGGCAGTTCATATACTGCCAACTGGTGAATAGTACGATGAACCAAAAAACCCCAACTACTAAAAAAAACAACCAGTAATAAAATGAGAGCTTGTAAAAAAATTCTGCGCATATTATCGGTTTATATTCTTTTGTAAAGTTGGTCAAAAAAAGTCACTCACAAACCACTCTTTATTTATTGTACCCTTGCAGTTTACGGTAATATTCCCACCATTCGCCGAATTTTTGAAGCTATCCCGTCAGGACAACTATTTTTGCCTTTCAATTCAACAATATGACCTTACTGGAACTGCAAAATCTAAAGAAATATTTCGCCACCCAAAAAGCAGTAGATGATATAAACCTTACCGTAGAACGGGGGCAAATATTCGGTTTACTGGGACCAAACGGCGCTGGTAAAACTACTCTTATCAGAATGATAACCGGTATCTTCTACCCGGATGAAGGCCAGATTATTTTCGATGGGAAAAAATTTGACCCTATTAATGATGTGGGTCATATTGGTTATATGCCAGAAGAAAGAGGATTGTACAAGAAAATGAAGATCGGCGAACAGGCCATGTACCTGGCCCAATTAAAAGGATTGAGCAAGGCCGATGCGTTGAAAAAGATCAAACAATGGTTCATCAAATTTGAAATGGAAAGCTGGTGGAATAAAAAAGTGGAAGATCTTTCAAAGGGAATGTCGCAAAAGCTACAATTCGTTACCACTGTTTTACATGAACCTAAATTAATAATATTGGATGAGCCTTTCAGTGGACTTGATCCCGTAAACAGTAATTTAATAAAGGATGAAATTTTCAACCTCGCCAAAAATGGTGCTACCATCATCTTCAGCACCCACCGTATGGAACAGGTTGAAGAGATATGTGACCATATTGCTTTAGTTAACAAAGGCAAAAAAATATTAGATGGAACAGTGAAACAGGTAAAGCAAGAATTTAAAGAAAACCTGTATAGTATTGGTATAGAACAGGAGCTTTCTTCAATAACCGGAGTTACGCCGTATGAAATAGTTGGACAAAAAAATGGCTTACATATTCTGAAAATCAATGAAGGCAGTACTCCCAACGATGTGTTACAATATTTACTGAATCAAAGAGCAACTATTCATTCTTTCAACGAAATTCTTCCTTCGCTAAATGATATTTTCATAAAACTGGTAGAAGGAACACCAGCTGCCCGTCAGTTTCAAAAAATATAACCACCAACGCAAAAAAATTTGATATGAAAAAAATCTGGCTTATTATAAAACGAGAATACCTGACAAGGGTTCGAAAAAAAACATTTATTATTTCCACGCTGCTTTTCCCCATTCTATGGATAGCACTGATTTTTGGCATGGGCTACATAGCTAAAGAAAGTATACAAAATCTAAAAATAGCAGTAATTGACAATTCCGGTTATTTTTCGGAAGAGCGGCTTAATAAACAAAATGCAATTGATAATAGCTCGACCTTAATACCAGAAACTAAAAATGCAGATAAAATAATAGCTGATTATAAGTCGAATGGATATGACGGATACATTGTAATTCCGGCTATGAGTTGGAAAACCGGTACGGATAGTTTGCAATTAAAATCCAATAAATCATACGGCAGTTCTTCAACCGTAACGGTGGAGGCCAAACTCAATCGCATTTGGAATGAAATAAAGAACGACTCTTTACAAATCGATGTTGAAAAACAACAAATTCTGGCAGCTAGTCGTATTACACTGAAGTCAACAAATATAGACGATGAAAAAGCCGATGTAAAAACAGCAGAAGGCATTGGCTATGTTAGTGGTTTACTTATTTATCTAATACTTCTTATTTATGGCTCCCAGGTAATGATGGGAGTAATGGAGGAAAAAACAAACCGTATTGCAGAAGTGATCGTTTCATCGGTGAAACCTTTTCAAATGATGCTGGGTAAAATACTTGGTATTGGCCTGGTAGCCTTAACACAATTTTTTTTATGGATAGCATTTGTGGTTATTATATATAATGTTGCTAAGGTTTCAGGCACCGGTGGCGGAATGGCCAACCAGTTGATAGGTGGTATGCAAACAATGTTTGGAAGTGTGAATGTGCCGTTGATCTTATTTTGCTTTGGCTTTTATTTTCTCGCTGGCTTTTTCTTTTATGCATCACTATATGGAGCCATCGGCAGTGCGGTAAACGAAGATATGCGGGAAGCACAATCCTTAAGTTTTCCAATTACCATGTTGGTTATAATTTCCATTGCGTTGATGACTCCGGCAATTGCCAATCCTACTAGTCCGATTGCTGTATGGGCCAGCATCATTCCAATTAGCTCACCAATTGTTATGATGGCCCGAATTCCATTTGGTGTACCCAATACCGTTCCCTGGTGGCAGTTAGGTTTATCAATGGCATTATTAGTACTGAGTTTCATTGTTACGGTTTGGTTTGCTGGCAAAATATACCGTACGGGTATATTAATGTATGGTAAAAAGCCAAGCTGGAAAGAGATGCTTAAATGGGCTTTCAGAAAGAACTAATTGATTTGTAAATAGTAAAAGCCATCCTGTAAAAGCAGGGTGGCTTTTTTGTTAAAATTTTCTTTTTATACCATTGAAAGTTGCTTAATACGAAATCAATCGTATATTTGATACGAAATATTTCGTGAATTAACTCTTACTATTAAAAATTAAACACATGAAATCAACCAACCTTAAACGTGGAAATCTTTTGCTTGCCCTTGTAGCAATAGCATTAACCATTGGATTAGTATCCTGGGACTATAAACAAACACCCGGCAAGTATCAGCAATCTGTAAATGACACCACTCCAAAAAAGAAAACAGACAAGGATAAAAAAGTTCGGGACCTGGATGATGTATTGGATGAGCTAAACTCCACCGACTTTAGAGTAGAAATGGAAAAAGCGCAGAAAGAAATAGCGGAGGCTATGAAGAATTTCAACAGTGATAAGATTAAGTTGGAAATAGAAAAGGCAATGAAAGATTTTGATGGTGCCAAAATTCAGCAAGAAATAGCCGAGTCGCTGGCTAAAGTTGATTTTGAAAAAATACAAAAGGAGGTGGCCGATGCAATGAAGAGTGTTGATATGGCTAAAATTCAAAAAGAGGTTGCAGAATCATTAGCTAAAGTAAACTGGGACCAGATAAAAGACGAAATGAATAAAGTAAAAAATATTGATATGAAGGAACTGGAAATCAATATGAAAAAACTAAGTGAAGAAATGAAAGAGCTTGGCCCTAAAATGGAAAAAGAATTAGAAAAGGCTAAAGAAGAAGTTGAAAAAGCAAAAGCAGAAATTAAAGAGTACAAAACCTTTGTAGACGGACTTGATAAAGATGGCCTGATCAACAAAAAAGAGGCTTATAAAATAAAGCTTAAGGATGGCGAACTGTTCATCAACGATAAAAAAGCATCTCAAGAAACTTATAACAAATACCGCAGCTTTCTTGAAAAACGCAAAAGCTTTAACATTGAAAAAAGCGATGATGATTTTGATATAGATATGGATTAAGGATTGAATTAAGAATAATAGCTTACCAAAACCAGCCCTGAAAAACAAAAAAGTCCCGCTAATGCGGGACTTTTAGTTATATCGTATCAATGAAATTTTACTTTACTCCTCCAAAACCAAATGTAGAAGGTAATACTTCAAAATTATTATTCTCTATCATTTCTATATTTAACTGGAAAGCTTCATCTGTTTTGATCACCACTTTCTCTTTAGTAATTTTCTTAAATCCGGCCTTCTCAAAAACGAATTTATAAATGCCGGGTTTCAGTTCATCAAATGCAAAACCACCCTCTTCATCAGTCATTACAATTTTTTCCTTCTTGGAAACAAGGTATGCTGTTACACTAACATCCTTCATTGCTTTTTTACTCTCTGAATGAATAACTGTTCCATTCAGGTCATCTTTTTTGCCAGCACCAGGATCAGGAGCTACCTCACCTGCTTTAGCAGCAGCAAAACCCAAAAAGGAAATTGCAAGGATGAAAATTTTTTGTTTCATGGTTATTATTTTGATTGGTTATCGTAACCTTTCATCACACATCATAATACCTATGACAGGTAATAAAATTAAAACTTTTTTACCGGATTCAGCAACAATTCATTAAACTCATTCCACACATTTTTTACTATTTCCCCTGCTGGTAAAATACTATCGAACAAAGCACTTACCTGGCCTATCTCCAACTCACCTTCTTCTAAATCACCTTCATACATACCCTTCTTTGCCCTTGCTCTTCCCAATAAAGTAGCTAACTGCTCCGGCGTTGCTCCTTTTTGCTGTGCATCCTGTACCTCCCAAAAAAACTTATTCTTCATTAACCTTACCGGTGTTAGTTGCTTTAACGTCAAGTGTGTATCACCCTCCTGTGCCGCTATTACTTTATTCTTAAAATTGATATGCGATGAGGCTTCTTCACTCGCCACAAAACGACTTCCCATTTGTACCCCTTCTGCGCCCAATACCATTGCCGCCAGCATTTGCCTTCCGTTTCCGATACCTCCAGCAGCTATTACTGGTATTTGCACTGCTTCTACTACTGCCGGAATTAAAACCATTGTTGTAGTTTCCTCTCTTCCGTTATGACCGCCTGCTTCAAATCCTTCTGCTACCACGGCATCACAACCACTGTCTTCTGCCTTTTTTGCAAACTTCGAAGAACTAACTACATGCACTACAGTTACACCTTTTTCTTTTAAGACGCTTGTCCATGTCTTTGGGTTACCGGCAGAAGTAAAAACAATTTTTACTCCTTCGTCTAAGATGATCTGAATATGCTTGTCAATATCGGGGTACAGCAAGGGTACGTTTACGCCAAAGGGACGGATAGTAGCGGATTTACATTTGCGGATCTGTTCTTGTAAGACATCAGGATACATCGAACCGCTGCCTAGTATGCCTAACCCTCCGGCATTACTTACAGCACTAGCCAATTCCCAACCGCTGGCCCATATCATTCCTGCCTGGATAATGGGAAAATCAATTCTGAAAAGTTTGGTGATGCGATTGCTAAAAGCTGTCGGCTGTCCGTTGTCAGGTGTCATCAGTTGAAGGTCATTGATATTCTATAAAGATAATTCATGTCACCTGACAACGGACACTTCACAGCTGACATCTCATCCCAAGTCTATACTTGTATTATCCCCAATATTCAACGACCGGGTTTCACCACGAAGATTGGTATCGCTCCCAATTACTGAGTCATCCAACACAATATCAAACAGGTTGGAGAAAGAACCTATGATGGAATTTTTTACAATCGAATAATCTATAGTTGTGTTTTCGCCAATAGAAATATTAGGCCCGATGATTGAATTCTTAATAGAACAGCCGGCACCAATACTAACAGGAGGAATGATTACTGTATTCTCGTATTGTGAAGCATCTGTTTTGGGAGCAAATTTTTTCAACAACAATGCATTTGATTCCAACATGGTTTCTTTACGACCGCAATCAA
>CAZXMP010000148.1:0-9482 GCA_964641575.1 uncultured Chitinophaga sp.
AAACAGTCCGTCAAAATCTTTATCCGTATCTACTTTATAAATATCCTTTGTTACAAATTTTAATTTTCCTGCCGCAATATCTTCCGGCAAAAATTTTTGTGCATCCACTATCCTTGGCGCATCCAGCTCTACTCCTACTCCTAAACATCCTTTATTAATAAAAGCTTTTAGTACGCCGCCTTCGCCACAACCTATTTCCAAAACTCTCATTCCGGCCTTTATCGGAAATCGTTCTTCAATAAAAGGAATTACATATTTCTCTGCATTCAAAACCTGAATGTCAAAATATCTTTTTCTATCGGCGTGGAATTCGAACACTCTTTTAATTAGCCTCCACTGGAGCGTCAAGCTCTATCTTCAAATTATTAATAATAAACTCCTGCCTGTCCGGTGTATTCTTACCCATATAATATTCAAGCAATTGTTGAATATGTTCTCCTTCTTCCACTCGCATCAATTGTTTACGCATACCACTGCCAATAAACTGTCCAAACTCATCCGGACTAATTTCGCCCAACCCTTTAAAACGGGTTACCTCAGGTTTTGGGCCCAACTTCGCCATAGCATCTTGTTTTTCCTGTTCGCTAAAACAATAGATGGTATCTTTTTTATTTCTTACCCTGAACAATGGCGTTTCTAATACATACACTTTTTCATGCTTCACCAGATCTGGAAAGAATTGCAAAAAGAAAGTCATTAATAATAAGCGAATATGCATACCATCCACATCGGCATCGGTTGCTATCACTACATTATTAAAACGCAGCCCCTCTAATCCTTCTTCAATATTCAAGGCATGTTGCAATAAATTGAATTCTTCATTTTCGTAGACCACTTTCTTGGTCAATCCAAAACAGTTCAGCGGCTTACCTCTCAAACTAAACACTGCTTGTGTTTCCACATTTCTGGCTTTGGTAATAGAACCGCTGGCACTATCACCTTCCGTAATAAAAATGGTTGTCTCATTTTGCTTCACCACAAACTCTTCTTTTCCTTTTGATGGTGCATCATCATCCAAATGATAACGACAATCTCTCAACTTCTTATTATGCAGGTTCGCTTTCTTAGCCCTTTCATTCGCTAATTTTTTTATGCCCGCCAGCTCTTTTCTTTCTCTTTCGCTTTGTTCAATCCGTTTTTTTAATCCTTCCGCTACAGCTGGATTTTTATGCAGGTAATTATCCAACTCCTTACCCAAAAAATCCATCATAAATTGCCGCATACTTTGCCCTTCCGGCTCAATATTTACAGAACCCAATTTTGTTTTCGTCTGCGACTCAAATACAGGTTCTACCACTCTCACTGATACCGCAGCAACAATACCTGTTCGTATATCCGATGCATCGTAATCTTTCTTAAAGAAATCCCGTATCGTTTTTACATAGGCTTCTCTGAAAGCCTGTTGGTGTGTACCACCTTGTGTAGTATGCTGACCATTTACAAAACTGTAAATATCTTCTCCGTATTCGTTGGTATGAGAAATAGCCACCTCAATATCATCACCACTCAGGTGAATGATCGGGTAGCGAATTTCATCTTCATTCGTTTTACGCTGCAACAAATCCAACAAACCATTTTTACTGATAAAACTTTTACCATTAAAAATAATTTTCAACCCTGCATTCAAAAAACAATAATTCCAGATCTGGTTTTCTAAAAATTCAGGATGAAATTTAAAGTTCTTAAAAATAGTTTCGTCTGGCACAAACGTTACCAGCGTACCATTTTGTTCTATAGTCTTTGCTTCCTTATGTTCTTTAATTAAAAAGCCTCTTTCAAATTCTGCGGTCTTTTCTTTTCCTTCTCTTACAGCGGTTACTTTAAAATGATGGCTCAATGCATTCACCGCTTTTGTACCTACCCCATTCAAGCCAACTGATTTTTGAAAAGCCTTGCTGTCGTATTTCGCTCCGGTATTTATTTTACTCACCACATCCACCACTTTGCCCAACGGAATACCTCTGCCAAAGTCCCGAACGGTTACCATCTTTCCATCAATCGTCAACTCTACGGTTTTACCATGTCCCATGGTGTATTCGTCAATACAGTTATCCATCACCTCTTTCACTAACACATAAATACCGTCATCAGGTGATGAGCCATCACCGAGCTTTCCGATATACATACCCGGCCTCAACCGGATATGCTCTTTCCAGTCGAGAGATTTTATGCTGTCTTCGTCGTAACTAAATAAGTCGCTAGCTTCTTTTTCTTTTGCCATTTATCACTTCGTTTTCAGAAATATTATTTTATCATCGTCCGTATCTCTACTCATCGTCCCTTGCGACCGAAGGTCTGTTAATTTATTTTCTTCCAATGGAAGAGAAGAAATTAATCACACTTGTACAACATAACATTGATGAGCATTTTGCAAATTTCACTATAATCTGGACAAATTCTTTAATGTGAGATTCTTGACTTTAACCCACAAAAAACCTCCCAATCGGGAGGCATTGGGTGGGTTTGGGCAAATATAACAAAACCAACCCTCCATTCGGGTTTAAGCGCTGTTTGGAGTTATTAACCATTGTGGAAAAGAAGTTAGTGCAGAAAAACACCCCTTCCTCCAATCTCAAATGACTGCTTACACGTATATCTCGCTTTGAATCCTAAATTAAACTTTATGCTAAAACAAGTAAATGCGATTTTTTCAACCCTCTCGATAGCCACTCTCTGCTTTTTTAGCAGTTGCGATAAAAATGATGACAATATGGAACCGCCGGTTGTAAAACCAGATATGGTTTTCTATGGCCTGTCCAATGCTAACCAGTTAGTAAAATACAATGCCAATGCGGCTGAAACAGTTATTTCAACAACCGGCATCACAGGGCTAACAGGTGGTGAAAAAATAATTGCTATTGATTTTCGTCCTGCTACCGGCCAACTATATGGTTTAGGAAACAGCAGTCGTTTATACATTATTAACTATGAAAATGGTGCTGCTACTGCATTAGGTACAGCATCCTTTACACCAGCTATCAATGGATCTTTAGTTGGTTTTGATTTTAACCCAACCGTTGACCGAATCAGGCTAGTTACTTCTTCCGGTCAAAATCTACGATTGAACCCTGAAACTGGAACAGTAGCCATGACAGATGGTTCTTTAAATCCGGGCACACCTACCATTGCATCCGCAGCTTATACCAATAGTGTAGCCGGTGCATCAACAACAATTTTATTTGATATTGATGTTGCTGCTAATAAATTATACAAACAAGATCCTCCTAATAATGGAACATTGGTTGAAGTAGGTTCTTTAGGAATTACCGCTGCTACTGCTAATGATGGCGGTTTTGATATTTCGCCTGATAATATGGTAGCATTGGCTAACGTTACAATCGGTGCCAATTCAGTTTTATTACAAATTGATCTTACAAATGGAAAGGCAACCAATATTGGAAACCTTGCTACACCGATCATCGGTTTAGCTATACCAACTGCCCCGGTTGCTTATGCAGTAGATAATGCAAATAACCTGCAGATATTTAATTTTAATAATCCCGGCACACCTATTAACAAAGCCGTTACTGGTTTACAAGCTGGTGAAAATATTTTAGGGATTGATATGCGTCCTGCTACAGGGCAACTCTTTGCATTAGGCAGCACCAGTCGTTTGTATGCGATCAATATGTCATCCGGTGCAGCCACGGCAGTTGGCCTGGTTCCCTTCCTTACTCCATTATCAGGAACTTCATTTGGGTTCGACTTCAACCCAACTGTTGACAGGATACGGGTAGTCAGTAATACCGGACAGAATTTACGATTGAATCCGAATGATGGAACATTGGTATTGGCGGATGGCAATTTAAACCCAGGCACACCAATGGTTTCTGCCGCTGCTTACACAAATAATTTTGCCGGTGCTACTACCACCGTACTTTTTGATATTGACCATGCTACTGATAAATTATATTCTCAAATTCCGCCCAACAATGGAACACTGGTAGAAACAGGTAGCCTCGGAATTGATGTGACGACAGAAAGTGGATTTGATATTGGTGGCACTACCAATAAAGCTTATGCATTATTAACTGTAAGCGGCACTACAAGAATTTATACAATAAACCTGACAACAGGTGCGGCCACACAATTATCCACCTTTCCTAATGCAACAAGAGGCTTTGCAGTTGGCCTTGGTTTTTAAAAACTAATCCTTCCCTTCAGTATATACCAGCCCGGAATTTATATTCCGGGTTTTTTTATTTGTAATGGCAATCCGTACATTTAATCATGGCAACACCGGATTATAAATCTACTCATCCAAAAAACCGGAAGCAATGGAGAGATTGGTTAGCAAAAAATCATACCACATCACCCGGAGTATGGTTTGTGTATTTTAAAAAGGAAACAGGTAAACCGAGAGTGAGTTATGAGGAAGCTGTGGAAGAAGCTCTTTGCTTTGGCTGGATTGACAGTCTGCCCCGAAAATTAGATGCTGAAAAGTCTGCATTGAAATTTACACCTCGCAAACCAAAAAGTGTATGGAGTAAACTCAATAAGACAAGAGTAGAACAACTTATCAAAAACAAACAGATGATGCCCGCAGGGTTGACAAGTATAGCAGTAGCAAAACAAAACGGAAGTTGGGATACATTAACCCCCAGTGATGAGGCAGCAGCGAACAATCAATTGCCGGATGATTTGAATAAGATTTTTGCGAAGCATAAAAAAGCAAAAGAAAATTTTCAAAATTTCTCACTTAGTATTCGCAAGCAATTCTTATCATGGATCGATAGTGCCAGGCGACCAGAAACAAGAGCATTCAGAATTCAGCAAACGGTTCTCATGTCGAAAGGAAATACAAAGCCCGGACCGAAAGGATTCAAACTATAAAAATTGTAACCCAATAAATGATTATTATGACATCCCAATGGAAACAATTCACTAAACGAATTCCAATAAAAGCATCTGCAAAAGCTATTTATGAGGCATGGACAACCCAACAGGGATTAGAAAGCTGGTTTCTCAGGCTGGCACAGTTTACAAAAACTGACGGCACAATAAGAGCAAAAAATGTGAGTATTGAAAAAGGTGATCGGTACAAATGGTTGTGGTTTGGATATGATGATACAGCTGTAGAAGAAAAAGAAATTCTATTCGCTAATGGCTGGGATCAATTACAATTCAGCTTTTCGGGTAACTGTATTGTAACAGTTTTCATTAAACAGGAAGATGGGGAGAATATTTGTGAACTGGTGCAGGACATGCCCATGGAAGATATTCAGGAACAACAGCATTTTTTTATTGATTGTGGTAATGGCTGGACTTTTTACCTGGCAAATCTGAAATCAATACTGGAAGGCGGCTGCGACCTTAGAAATAAAAATGTAAAGATCAAGGAGGTTGTGAATGCCTGATAAAGCTTGTTTAACATTTATCCTTTTATTTCCACCATTCATCAAAAGCTGGTTGAGTTTATAGAAAATCGTTGTACCTTCTCTTTCTAAAATTTCAGCTATGAAAAGAATCCTGGTAGTTTTTGTATTGTTAGCTGGTCTTACAGCAGTAGCTTTTGCCAGCTTTACGAAAAGCAACAAAAAAGTGCAGACTGAAAAGAAAACCGAGAAAAAAGAGTGTAAGCGTAAATGTCTTTTCAGCTAATCTTGTTTAGAAAATGATACCTCCTGTAGTCCGGTAAACCGGCTTGCAGGAGGTATTTTTATTTATTTAAATCAACAAACCAATAAGAAATCATTAAAATAAATGAAGGATTTCCTATAACCTCTCCTGATTTTTTAACCATGATTTAAATGAAATAAAAATATTCAATAAATTATTTAATTTACTCATTTTCAATATAATACAAATAAAAATTATTTTAAAATATTGAATTTCATATAAATTTCATTGTCCTCCATTCTACAAATCCCTAATTTTGAATTCTGCTACTCACCCATCAAATTCTAACAACTCCAACTGTGTTGAGTGCCCATTAAGTTCTGAGATTAAAAGCTGGTAAAGTATTGTGAATTATTAAAAAAGGGAGGTGATATGTACTCGTACGACTTGTTGGAAAAGGATTGTTATTACCTGGTGAAGGCGAAAGAAGAATCCCCGGTTACTCTTATTAAAGTAGCAGTGGAAACTGATCATTGCCTGTTCATTCAACGGTATGATGACCCGATGGAAACAGAGTGGAAACTAAAAAAAGATACCCTGCACGACATTATAGAATGTCTGAGCGATGACGCAGTAAAAGCATGGGAAGAGCATTATCAAGCCAATGAGGATGCATATTATGAAGAAGATGAAGACGATGAATAAGACGTAGTGACCCGTTTATGTAAATTAGTTTTAATGGTGATTGATTTGAACTATTTTTAATTCAAATCAATCACCACTTTATGTTTAAAACTATTAAGGCTGTTATTAGCATTTATACTACCACTCTGTTGCTATTTGCAAATTTGTTTGCACAGCCCTCTCCTGCTGGTGTGGAGGATAATTTACCAAAAGACTATCTCACAAAAGATTTTCATACAGGACGCAGAGATGCGTTACGACAAACCATGCCGGATAATTCCGTAATGGTTGTATTCGCATATCCAACCCGTACATTTTCGAATGACGTGGAATATCTATATCATGCAAACCCCGATATGTATTATTTCAGCGGCTATAAAGAACCCCATTCACTATTATTAATTTTTAAAGAAGAACAACACGATTCATTGGGAAATAGCTACAATGAAATACTTTTCATACAAAAAAGAAATCCCAAAGCAGAACAATGGACGGGCAAAAGACTGGGAATAGATGGAGCAAAAGAAAGATCAGGCATACAAACTGTTTACAATGCCAGCGATTTTAAAAGCTTTACTATCGACTTTTCAAAGTATGCCAAGATAATAGTTGACCGGTTTCCTGAAGATGTTCCGGATGGATTTGATAGTGCTGATCTATTTGATTTGATAAAACAGTTCAAAGAAAAATTAGCTACAGCAGAAGTATTAAAAGATCAAAAAAGATTTGATAACCGCCTTTTCACACAACTAACAGCCGACCTGCGGGAAATTAAAACTTCCGAAGAAATTGACTTGCTGCGCAAAGCGGTAGAAATATCCTGCCAGGGACAAAATGAAGTGATGAAAACGGTACATCCCAATATGTCTGAACTGGAAATTCAGGGTTTGCATGAGTTCGTTCACAAAAAACATGGAGCTGAGGGTGTTGGCTACGGCTCTATAATCGGGTCTGGTGAAAATGGGTGCATTCTTCACTATATGGAAAACACAAAAACAAAAGTGGGTAACAGCATGTTGCTGATGGATGTTGGTGCTGAATATCATGGCTATACAGCTGATGTAACGAGAACAGTTCCGGTAGATGGAAAATTTTCAGAAGAAGAAAAGGCTATTTACCAGATAGTGTATGATGCACAGGAAGCTGCTTTCAAAACATTAAAGAATGGTTCTAAATGGTCTGATGCAAATAAGGCGGCCAAAGATGTAATTGCAGAAGGATTAGTAAAACTCGGCATCATCAAAAATAAAAGTGATGTTGGCAAATACTATCCGCATGGTTTAGGCCATCATATAGGTTTGGATGTACACGACAGAGGTAATTATAGCACTTTGAAAAAAGATATGGTGATTACTATTGAGCCCGGCATTTATATTCCGGAAGGAAGCGATTGCGATAAAAAATGGTGGAGTATCGCTGTAAGAATTGAAGATGATTTGTTGATTACGGAAAACGGGTATGAGCTACTCTCCCACTTTTCTCCCCGTAAAATTGAGGACATTGAAAAGATGATCAAAGAGAAAAGTGTGCTGGATAACTACAAGTTACCTCCGCTGGAGTCGAAGAAAAAAGGGTTTTAAATTAAAAAGCATCACTCGAGTGATGCTTTTTAATTTTTTATTTATTAATGTTATGGATAAGTACCTGTAAAAGTACCGTTGGTAATAGTTTTTGTTACTCCGAGTCCGTCTTTAACTGTTCCTGCAAATGTACCTGAAATAGTTTTTGTGGCTGGAACATGGCTGGTAACGGTAACGGTAAAAGTGAGGCCCGGAATAGTCCCATTTGCTTCATACAAATTACTTATTCCTCCCAATACAACCATGCCGACACTATTACTGGTACTACTCGTTGTAGTATAAGTTTCTCCGTTGGTAATTCCACCTGAAATATCACCTATGATAAGAGTTAAACTTTGTCCGCCAGCATTACTCCCTGTAAAAGTATAAGTGTTCACAATAAAAGGAGGAACACTTATCACTTGTAAAGTTCCCATGTCAAAATTACCTTGCAAAGTGGTTGTGCCTTCTGTAAACTTCCAGGCTACTGTTGCAGTGCCAGTAACAACTATTGGTGCTGTACAAGCCGGAGTTCCTCCTATTCCGAGATTATATGTTCCTGCTGGACCTGTTGGCGATGTGCTGGTATTACCCGTAAGAGTAATAGATGTTGAGGCAAAGGTTAATGATCCGGAACCTGAAAAGGTCATTCCGTTTACAGTTGTTGTAATACTATATGAGCCTTCTGTTGTAACTGTAATAGGAATCACAATTGTATTACCTGCATTCAAAGGAGTTCCAACATTGTATGTACCATTAACTATTACATTCGGACAATCTATTGAATAAATGGCTCCTGCTTGCACCGTAACAGAAAAACTACAAGCGGCAAAAGGTGCTGCAAATGTTACGGTAGCCGCACCAGCCGTAGTTGCTGTTCCTGTAGCATTCAACCTGATTGTTTGGTTACCGGTTGTTGTAAACGCTGCTGTTCTTGAAAAAGTAAGACCGCCCCCGCTTGCAGATATTGTATAAGTTCCTATTGTCGTTACATTAACGATTACATCAACAGTATTGGTTGTGTTGACGGCAACATCTTTTAAGTAAACTCCGTTTACAACAGCTGTAGCGCAATTAGCAGGTGTTCCACCATTAACTAACGTAAATACTGCCGGGCCACCAGCCCCTGCTGGTAAAACTTCAACCTGTATATCACACACAGAACCTAAGAAGGTAACAACAAAATTATTAATCCCCTGTGCAAAAGGTGTTCCCTGACTTTGCAGCGTTACTGTATTTACCCCAATAGTGGTAAAACGGCCGGTACCTCTAAAAAAATAACCGTTTACGGTATCGGTAGTAATAGTATAGGTACCGGTTTTGGTAACATCAATATCAACTGTAATTGTATTGGTGTTTGGAAGCAAAGCAACCCCTTCCTCATAAACTCCATTTACCGTTTTAGGTAAACAATCTCCTGATACCTCGCTTTGAAGAGTACCTTCTGCAGGCAAACCTCCCAGTTCAAAACTCACTTCTTTCTGACACCCGGTTATTACCACAACAGCCAAAGACAACCAGTAAATCGCATATTTTTTCAGCAATGGGGAATGAATTGATTTGGTTTTGAAAATCATTAAGTTTTTGTTGCGATTCGGGTGGGAGGTATTGGGTAATGCTAGGTATCGGAATGTTTAAGTTGGCTTGATTTCGACTTAAATAATTAATTGAATAGAAGAC
>CAZXMP010000149.1:0-9445 GCA_964641575.1 uncultured Chitinophaga sp.
TGTGATGGCCATTGCTGCTGCCGAAGCGGCCATTGCCATTGCACTGATCATAAAAGCCAAGTCAATTAATCCTTAAGAAAAAAGTTGTGGCAATTTCATTTTTGGTACATTTATTTCATAAATCAAATTTTAGTGATACTAAAGATAAATGAATATGGTAGTAAAAAAAGACCTCCTGTACAGGAGGTCTGGGGAGAGGATAAATGTAGCTTTTATTCCTTTAGTACGGTTGGTGCACCCTCAGAAAGCCAGGTGGCAAAAATTTCTGATACTTTCCATTCTTTTCCAGCATAGTTTCTGGGCCGGGCAATCATATAATCCAAGAATTTTATAACATCCGCTTGTTGGCATTCTGCCATTACATACAAAGTTTTCCTTCCTTTATAATCACCTTTTTGAATTAATACATCCATCGATGGGTTTTCTTTGATGAAATAGTTTCCTGTAAATCGTATATCAGCAACAATTGAATCCAGCATTTCATTTTCGTCTTCCCTGCTCCATTTGAGAAAAATAGTATAGCGGTCGTACAATGCTGTTTCATATACATCCAGCAATCGTATAAAATGTGCTGCGAGCTGTGGAATCTGTCCATTATATATTTTCGTCTTCTCCATAAAAGTGTACAACAAATCTCCTTTCACTAAAGACTGACCACTACTATTATTACTAATTGCGAAGTAATAATAATTACCTTTTATGAGTTGGCATTTACCGTATCCCTTTTGAATGGCTGTAGCCGAAGAGTTTTCATATACTCCATAGAGCAATCCGATCTGCTTGTCTTTTAGTTTTAAATTTTCCGGCATTTCAATTTGTACCAGCTTGGTACTATCATTAAGGTCGAGCATATAATCAGTTATTGGAAATGCCCGTAATATTTTGTTAATGGTATCGGCTTGTGCAAATGATGTTACGCTTATTAAAAGCAACCAAAAAAATATATACTTTTTCATACTAAAAATTTAATACCACAACATACGTTCGTATCCTGCTATATTTTATCCGTGTAAAAGGGTATTCCTGTAAAGAAAATGGAAATGAGAAACTTATATTTGTAGAGCTGCATATAAATGCTTGATTGTGTCTAAAATACACACTCAGAATAAAATCATATTTTTGCCAGCTTAATGAAGAAAATGGAAAAGAAAGTTACCCGGATAGGCGTTCTAACCTCAGGTGGAGATTCACCCGGCATGAATGCCGCAATCAGAGCTGTTGTCAGAACAGGCCGTTATCATGGTTTGGAAGTTTATGGCATTATGAGAGGTTACCAGGGATTGATTGAGGATGATATTAATATCATGGATTCCCGGTCGGTTGCAAATATTATACAGCGTGGCGGCACCATTCTTAAAACAGCCCGTTGCAAGGAATTTTTTGAACCCGAAGGCCGTAAAAAAGCATACGACAATCTTACGAAAAGAGGCATTGATGGTTTAGTAATTATTGGCGGCGATGGTTCATTTCGTGGAGCGGTAAAGTTTAGCCAGGAGTTTGATATTCCTTGCATTGGAATTGCCGGTACTATTGATAAAGATATACAGGGTACTGATTTTACTATTGGATTTGATACAGCTGTAAATACAGCGGTAGAAGCCATTGATAAAATCAGGGATACAATGGATGCCCATGATAGAATTTTCATAATAGAAGTAATGGGCAGAGATGCCGGTTATATTGCTTTACATAGCGGTATCGCTACAGGTGCAGAAAATATACTTGTTCCTGAGCGGAAAACAGATATGGATGATATTGTTGCTTCTTTATTGGAAAAAGAAAGGCGAAAAAAATTAGTAAACCTGATTGTGGTTGCAGAAGGTGATGATTTTGGAGGTGCTAATGAAGTAGAAAAAGTATTGAAAGAAAAACTACCGAAAGCTGAAATAAGAGTTTGCATACTTGGACATATACAAAGAGGCGGTTCGCCAACTTGCATTGACAGGTTAATAGCAAGTCGTATGGGGTACCATGCGGTAGAATGTTTGCTGGAAGGAAAGCATAATGTGTTTGTTGGAATTCAGAATAATAAAATGCACTACCTACCCTTAGAAAGTGCAGTAAAGAATAAAGGCAAGATCAGTGAGGAATGGATGAAAATTGTAAAGATATTAGCTAGCTAAAAACAATAATCAGAATGGCGAAACACTCCCAAAAGTACTACCACGAACAAATGGACCAGGAAGCTGGTATAGAACACAAGACTCACCGCACTAAGATTGTAGCCACTGTAGGCCCTGCTTGTGATACTTACGACAAATTGCTTGCTTTAGTAAAAGCAGGTGTAAATGTATTCCGTCTCAATTTTTCGCATGGGTCGCATGAAGACAAAGGAAAAATTATTGAACATATCCGTACAATTAATAAAACAGAACCGTTTAATATTGCTATACTCGGTGATCTACAAGGACCAAAGCTTCGTGTGGGTGAAATAGAGAATGGTACAATGGAAATTGTTCCTGGCGATATTCTGACATTCACCAATGAAAAAGTTATTGGAACAAAAGAAAGAATTTATGTTTCTTACCCTAACCTGCACGATGATGTAACTATAGGAAACACAATCCTTATTAATGACGGTAAATTAGAAGTAAAAGTAAAAGAGGTCCTAAAGAATAAAGATGTGCGGGTAGAAGTTACAATGGGTGGAACCTTATCTTCTAAAAAAGGCATTAACCTGCCTGATACAAAAATTTCTTTACCCGCTCTAACAGAAAAAGATATTATTGACCTGGAGTATATCATAGATCAAAAACTCGATTGGGTTGCACTATCCTTTGTACGCAGTGTAAAAGACCTGGAAGATCTTCGCAGCCGGCTGGAAAAAAGAGGCAGCAAAACAAAGATCATTTCTAAAATTGAAAAGCCCGAGGCATTAGAGAATCTGCGTGATATCATTGTTGAATCAGACGCTGTGATGATTGCCCGGGGAGATTTGGGAGTAGAACTTCCGGTTGAAAAAATTCCTTTGCTGCAAAAACAAATCATCCGTATGTGCCTGCACAGGGCAAAACCAGTAATTGTTGCTACCCAGATGATGGAGAGTATGATTGAGCTGAACAAGCCAAACAGAAGTGAAATTACAGACGTAGCCAATGCTGTTATTGAAGGGGCTGATGCTGTAATGCTAAGTGCTGAAACTGCTGCTGGCAATCATCCCACCCTGGTAGTAGAAACAATGCGTAAGATTATTATTGAAGTAGAAAAATCTGGTTATAATTATAACAGGGAAGATGAATTGGTACCCCAGCCCCACTCGCCTTCATTTTTGAGTGATGCTATTTGCTACAATGCCTGTAAATTGGCCCGGGATGTAAATGCAGACGCTTTGATTGGTATGACGCAAAGTGGTTATACAGGATTTGTATTAAGCAGCTATCGTCCAAAAGCTCCATTATACATTTTTACCAAGGAACGTTCGCTGGTAAATCAATTGACATTGAGCTGGGGTGTAAGGGCATTTTATTATGATGAAGAGGAAAGCCTTGATGATATCATTTTTGACCAAATAGATATTCTTAAACAAAGAAGATTTATCAAGAGCGGTGATACTGTTATTAATACCGGAAGTACCCCAATAGATTTACATCTTCCAACTAATACAATAAAAATTACCACCATTGAGTAATTAAAAAGTCCGGTCAATTGACCGGACTTTTTAATTATGTTACTTTTAGTGATTATAATTTCTTTATCATCACATTTCTGTACCATACGGTATTGCCATGGTCCTGTAATGCAATCTTACCTTCCTTATAAGTGCCAAAGTCGGGCATCTTTACAAATTTGCTTCCCGCTACCATCTTTTTCCAGTTATCATCCCACATAGTAGTAGAAACAATGTTTTCACCGTTCAGATAAAAATCAAGTTTCCCATCTACACATTTAATTTCAGCAAGATTCCACTCCCCATAAGGTTTAACGGTTTCCTTAGAACTTGAAATTAAATCGTACAAGTCGCCTGCACGATGTTTAATAATCTTTGAATCCGCATGTCCGGCGTTATCTAGTATCTGCATTTCCGGTGCCGTTTCCCAGGGCCATTTATATTTTGCAGTATCCTCATGCACATAAAACATGATGCCGCTATTCCCATCTTTAGCAATTTTCCATTCCAACTTTAAGTGAAAATTTTTAAAAGATGAATCGGTAACAATATCGCCACCACCTTTTATTTGCCAGTTTTCTCTCTCAGTAGTGTCAAGATAAAAAGTTCCGTCTGCAACTTTCCATGCTTTCCCAACTGAATCGCCACCATACTTATGCCAGCCAGTCATTGTTTTACCATCAAACAATAATTGCCATCCATCTTTCTTTTGTTCCTCTGTTAAAATTTCCATGGCTTTTTCTTGAGATTTTTCTTCAGTGGGTGCAGAGTTATCAAAACAACCTGCTGCAAGAACTGAAACAGCCATTGCAGTTGCAATAAATTTTATCATCGACTATTTATTTTTAAGTAGTAAAATATATTTCACCATGGCTTCCGCATCTTCCTGCGACATACCAGCATGAGGCGTCATATACACTTCTCCCCATACCCCCTTTCCGCCGTTAATTATTTTGCCGGCAAGATGTGCAACTATTGTATCGCCTGCTGATGCATATTTATTAGCAACATCTCTGTAGGAAGGACCGGTTAAGGCTTCATCTACTTTATGACAGGTAAGACAATCACTTCCACCAATTAGCTCTAACCCTTTTTGATAATCTGGATTTTTTGATAAATCTTCTACAACAGTTTCTGCTTTTTCGCCAGCCTCTGCTTTTTTATCATCGCTGCCCCCGCAACTAATTAATAAAGCAGTTACAGCAAATGAGATAATTAAATTTTTCATGTTTATTTTTTATAGGTAGCAATTTACAATTAAAAACAGTTTTAAACCAAGCCCAAAATTTTTCTATTTGTTGCTGCATCTGGAGCTACTGAAGCAAAATCATCAAATGCTTTTTCTGTTACCCGTATGATATGCTGTTGGATAAACGCTGCCCCTTCCCTGGCACCATCCTCCGGATGTTTGATACAGCACTCCCACTCCATTACTGCCCATCCCGTATAATCATACTGAGTTAGTTTACTGAAGATGGTTTTAAAATCAACCTGTCCATCACCGGGGCTACGATAACGTCCTGCCCTGTTGGCCCAACTTTGATAACCGCCAAATGTACCTTGCTTACCCGTTGAATTAAACTCAGCATCCTTTACATGAAAGGCTTTTATTCTTTCATGATAAAAATCGATGTACTGGATATAATCTAATTGCTGTAACACAAAATGAGATGGATCGTACAACAGGCAAGCTCTTTTATGATTATTTACTTCTTTTAAAAACATTTCATAGGTCACCCCATCAAATAAATCTTCGCCGGGATGTATCTCATAGCAAACATCTACCCCACACTCATCAAAATAATTTAAGATTGGCATCCACCTTTTCCCTAATTCTTTAAACCCTTCTTCCACCAATCCGGCTGGTCGTTGCGGCCATGGATGAAAGGTATGCCACAATAAGGATCCGCTAAACGTAGCATGTGCATTTAAGCCAAGGTTTTCCGATGCCTTTGCAGCATATTTTACTTGCTGCACCGCCCATTCTGTTCTGGCTTTTGGATTGCCTCGTAAGTTTTCCGGAGCAAATCCATCAAACAAAGTATCATATGCCGGGTGAACAGCCACTAACTGCCCCTGCAAATGAGTTGACAATTCTGAAATTTCCAGACCGCAATTGTTTACTATTGCTTTTATCTCGTCTGCATACGTTTTACTCTCGGCTGCTTTTTGCAAATCGATACAACGGCTATCCCATGTTGGTATTTGCACAGCTTTATAGCCTAACGCTTCTGCCCACAGGCAAATTGATTTCAGGTTGTTAAATGGTGCGGCATCGCCCATAAATTGGGCTAAGAATATGCCGGGGCCTTTTATTGTTGTCATTTAAAAGTTTAGATTAAATATAATAAGCATTGAATATTTTACACTTCCATCGAAATCCATTTTGCATCACTCTTACCACTTTCTATTACTTTTTCTATAAATAACATTCCCCGCAATCCATCTTGATAGCCCGGAAAATCCAACCATTCCTCTTTGGGCTTTTCACCGGCTAACTGCGCCTGCACACATAAAGCAAAATTGCGATAGTGATTTGCAAATGCTTCCAAATAACCTTCTGGGTGACCAGCTGGTGTGCGGCAATTATGTGCAGCAACAGAACTAAGATAACCTGTTCCTGCACGCCACACTTCTGCTGGCTTATCTAACCATTTTACTAATAAAGTATTTGGGTCTTCCTGCTTCCACTCAACACCACCTTTTTCTCCATATACTCGTATTTTAATATTGTTTTCTTCGCCTGCTGCTACTTGCGTAGCAAGTAGAACTCCACTTGCCCCATTATTATATTTTAATAATACCGCCCCATCATCATCTAATTTCCTTCCTTCTACAACAATATTAATATCTGCACAAAGTTTTGTGGTTTTTAATCCGCTTACATATTCTGCCAGATTAAATGCATGAGTACCGATATCACCCATGGCTCCGGCTATACCACTTTTAGTTGGATCTGTTCTCCAGGCCGCCTGTTTATTATCATTGCTTTCCAGGAAATTGCTTAACCAACCCTGCGGGTATTCAACGTAAATCTTTCTTATTGTGCCAAACTTACCACTCAGCACTTGCTGGCGGGCTTCTTTTACTATTGGATAACCAGTATACGTATGTGTAAGGCAAAAATGTTTTCCGCTTTGTTCAATAACTGCTTCTAATTCTTTTGCTTCGTTCAAATCAAAAGTCATTGGCTTATCCAATACCACATGAAAACCATTTTCCAACGCCAATTTAGCAGGAGCAAAATGTAGATGGTTAGGAGTAACAATGCTTACAAAATCCATCCGCTCATCCACTGGCAATTCGGCTTCTCTTCTCATCATTTCTTTATATGATCCGTACACCCTTTCCGGTAAAAGATGCAATTGCTTTCCGGCCTGTGCCGATTTTTCAGCATCGCTGCTAAAGGCACCACATACCAATTCTATTTCACTATCCATGGCTGCGGCAATACGGTGAACTCCCCCAATAAAAGCCCCGGGCCCACCTCCAACCATCCCCATTCTTAATTTTCTGTTTGGCATTTCAAACGTTTGTTATTTATTATCATAGAAAAAATGTGTTCTGAGAACATAATCTGAATTTAAAAATAGTACATTTAGTTCTTTAATGGATTTTTTAAAACTAACGATTCACCCAACAGTTTGCATATGAAATCTACGACCCGTATTCAGCTATCCATAATGATGTTTCTGGAGTTTTTTATCTGGGGAGGATGGTTTGTTACATTGGGAACTTTTTTAGGTACCAATCTTCAGGCTGACGGTGCAAAAATTGGAGATGTATTCTCCACGCAATCCTGGGGAGCTATCATCGCTCCATTTATTATTGGTCTTATTGCAGACCGGTATTTTAATGCAGAAAAAATTCTTGGTGTTTTACACATTCTTGGAGCTGGCTTAATGTATATGATGTATAGTTCGGATAATGTTACAGTCTTTTACCCCTATGCATTAGGTTATATGATTCTTTATATGCCAACATTAGCATTGGTTAATTCGGTATCATTTAATCAAATGAAAGATCCTGAAAAAGAATTCTCTATCATACGGGTTTTTGGAACATTAGGGTGGATTGTAGCAGGGCTACTTATCAGTTATCTTTTTCATTGGGATTCTCAGGAGAATACGGCAAAAGGTTTATTGAAAAATACTTTTCTTTTATCTGGTGCTGCTGCACTGGTACTTGGATTGTACAGTTTTACCCTGCCTAAAACACCTCCTGCTAAATCTACAGGAGAAAAAGTTAGCCTTGGTCAAATATTAGGATTAGATGCACTTAAACTATTGAAGGATAAAAATTTTCTGATATTCTTTATAGCTTCAATACTTATATGTATTCCGCTTGCTTTTTATTATCAAAATGCAAATTCCTTTCTTTCCAATGTAGGAATGTCAAATCCTACCGGTAAGATGACAATTGGGCAAGTATCAGAAGTTTTGTTTCTACTTGCCCTTCCTGTTTTCTTTTCAAAATTTGGTTTTAAGAAAACAATTCTTGTAGGAATGCTTGCCTGGGCATTACGCTACGTATTATTTGCGTTTGGAAATGCAGGCGACTTAAGTTTTATGCTCATCCTTGGTATTGCACTACATGGAATTTGTTACGACTTCTTTTTTGTATCGGGCCAGATTTATACCAACTCAAAAGCTGGTGAAAAATATAAAAGTGCCGCCCAAGGATTGATAACATTGGCTACTTATGGTGTAGGAATGCTAATTGGATTTAAAGTTGCCGGCTTAATTACCGATAGCTATAAAACCGCAGACGGATTTGATTATAAAATGATTTGGCTTATTCCTGCTGCTATTGCTGCTGCAGTATTTGTATTATTTGCTGTTTCATTTCGTGACGAAAAAAAATAAGAACGTTATGGCTTACACACATTCACGTAGAAAATGGCTGAAGCAGGTTGCTGCAGGATCACTGGCTGTAACAGCTTTTCCTTCACTGAATAGTTTTGCCAATACCAAAGATGAGTTCAAAGCCCCATTAAAAGGCAACATCAACCATTCTGTCTGCCAATGGTCTTACGGCTTTTTGTCGTTAGATGAATTATGTCTGTTAGTTAAAAAATTAGGATTTGGCGCCATTGATCTTATTGCACCTAAAGACTGGCCTACTTTGCAGCGGCATGGCATCAACTGTTCAATGTGCTACACCGCTGGTAAAATAAGTTTAACAGAAGGGTGGAATAACAAAAGCTTTCACCCGGGACTAATAAAAGATTTTACCGAAGCTATACCACTTGTAGCTAAAGCGGGGTATAAAAATTTAATTTGCTTTAGCGGCAATCGAAATGGAATGGATGATGAGACCGGAATGAAAAATATGGCCGATGGTATTAAACAAGTGGTAGGACTGGCAGAGAAAAATGGAGTGACCCTGCAAATAGAAATTTTTAATAGCAAAATAGACCATAAAGATTACATGGCCGATACTTCAAAATGGGCGGTTGAACTATGTAAAAAAATAGAATCGCCTAATTTTAAAATTCTATATGATATTTATCACATGCAGGTAAATGAAGGGGATGTAATAAGAACCATAAAAGATAATCACCAGTATTTTGGTCATTACCATACGGCTGGTGTTCCGGGCCGCCATGAAATTGATGAATCACAGGAGTTATATTATCCTGCTATTATGAAAGCAATCGTTGCTACCGGATATAAAGGATATGTGGCGCAAGAATATATTCCAACGGGAAAAGACAGTAAAGAAAAAATTGCAGCGTTAAAAAAGGCGATTAAGATTTGTGATGTGTAGGAAGAAGTCGGAAGACAGAAAGAATTACTCTAACGGCTTGAATTTTCTTTCAGTCTTTCAGACTTACAA
>CAZXMP010000150.1:0-9361 GCA_964641575.1 uncultured Chitinophaga sp.
CTCTGCCGTTTTATATCCTTTAATGAAATCTATGTTGATAATGTATTGCCTGTTTGCCCGATAAAATTTTGATTTGTCAAGCTCATTTTCTAAAGCTGATAAATTATTGTCGGCAATATATTTTTTCCCATCCCGGTCAATTAAAAACGTAAGGCGATTTTCGGTATAAAATAAAGCAATGTCATCCAGCTTTAAAGGCACATGTTCAAGACCTTTTCGGGCTATCAACCTGTATTTTGAATGGGTGCTGTTATCTACTTTCTGAATTAATTTGTAAATATTTTCAGAGTAATAGTTTTTAGTATTTCTAAATTTTTCCAATGCATCATTTAGCCTGGGTGTTTCGATAGGCTTTAATAAATAATCTATACTGTTTAACTCAAATGCTTCCATTAAATAACTGTCGTAAGTAGTAGTGAATATTACCGGACTGGTAATTTTTATTTCTTTGAAAATATTAAATGAAAGCCCGTCTGATAGATGAATGTCAAGGAAAATAAGTTCTGGTAATGTATGGCTTGATAGCCATTGAACACTTTCTTCAATAGTTGAAAGAGTAGCTTCAACCACAATACTATTGTCTGCCTGGGAAATTTTTTTGGCAAGATTAGCTGCGGCGGGTTTTTCGTCTTCTATAATTATGGCTTTAATCATGGCAGGCTATTTTTTTATGATGGGTAAATAGAGGGTGAAATCTTCGTTCGTTTCATCAATATGGATTGACTTGTTTAGCACCAACTTATACCGGTTATCGAGATTAATAAGTCCTAAGCCGGAAGAGGGAACTTTGTATTTTACGGGCCGTTTATTATTTGCAACAATAGCGTAATCATTGGTTACATCAATTGAAATCCATAATGGCAGGGTACTTGAAAATTGGTTGTGTTTGATAGCATTTTCAATAGCTGTTTGTATAGCGATGGTGGGTAGATAATACCGGTTTAGAGCGGTTTGTTCAATATTCATGCTGATGTGAAGGGAATCTTCAAAACGAATTTTGAGCAGGAAGAAGTAGTCTTTTATAAAATGGAGTTCTTCTTTTACAGTTACAAGATTATTACTTCTATTAGCAAGGATATACTGGTATACCTTAGCAAGTCTTTCATTAAAGAGTAAAGCCTTATCCTTATTGTCACTGATCAAGGCAGATAAAGTATTTAAAGAATTAAAAATAAAATGTGGGTCAATCTGGCTTTTGAGTGTATTTAATTCGGCCTGTTCTTTTGCGTTGTTTAGTTTCTCAGTAGTTAACAGGTCCACTCTTCTTTCTCTTGTTAATAATACAATCTCATAAAGTGTGGCGATTAAAATAGATAGAATGGCAGCAATGAATGAGGCCATTAAAATATTCTCCAATGGAACAGGGTGGTAAGCTATAAGTGTGTTCCATGTATAATGAAGTATAAGGGACAGAAAAAAGGAAAAAATTAAATGGATAGAAACTATGTAAACAGACTTAATGATTGGTCGTTTTATCCATTGATTATTCTTTCGCAAGTTGAAAACAATCCAGCGATTACCAGTCCATAATGAATGGACAAGGAGAGCAAAGTATGCGTAATTAATAATAAGTGCTGTGGCAGTTTCATTTTGCGGATAAACAAGTGGTGTGATATTGGGAACAAAAATGGCAAAGAAGGGTGTTGCAATAAGCCGGAACACCCATTCATTTTTAAAATAGGTAGTGTTCTTAGTTGTGCGTTGGTCTGGAAGGCTTTGGTTCATGATATAATACATATAAATCGGTTCGTCTTTTTGATTTATTACATCTGCTACAGTAACAGTCTCAATTGTATAGAGATGTTGATATATTTTAATGCTGCTTTTTTTACTTCCATTTATAGCTACTTAGTGATAAACGGTATCAAGCCGATGTTGAACGTAATAAAACAGCAATTGTTGGTTTTAAAGTATCCTGATTGGTTTAGTATTTTGTTATTATTGAATGCATAAACTCTTTGTACGTCAGCAAAAACTTGCTGCTAATTTCACTACTAAAAATTAACGATCGTTCATTTTTTTGTATGATAGTTTTCGGTTTCATCTGTTATTATTTCGTTTCTAAGAGTGCAACATTTTATTATAAGTTTTACTTCATTTAATGATGAGCGGACATTTTTGATTGCTACCTGTTTTTATCAGGGATGATCAGTGTATTGATGTAACAAATTAAATTACTCCTACTTGTGTTATTGAATTATTGCCAAGTAACAATTATTCATCTTCAGCGTTAATTTCTATTGTCATGTTCAACTCCAGTAAAATATTTTTTCACGAATGATAATTTCGCTTTGGTGAATTTACAGGGAAGCTAAAGGCCATGTGATGTATTTATTCTGTTACTTTAGTTTTTAATTCCTACTTCACAAGATTCATTATAACTTTTCTCATGTGTAACGTTAATTACACAACGCAGGTGGTTTCTACTACCTGCTCTTTTTTTATAGAGGTTAATAAAATCATTAGAACCTATTTTATAGTCTTTCAGGTATTTATTTTTCTGCCTTGTGATTAAACACACTGTTTGTCGAAGCATAATTATGTTTATGTGAGTCTTCCCTTTTTAACTCTTTCTTAAATCTTAAAACTCTTGTATGAGAAAAATTGCATCACTATTTATTGTGCTGATGTTAATTGTAACATTAGCCTTTGGTCAAACCCGGACTATCACCGGAACCGTGACCGACGAAGCCGGCGCAACTGTGCCGGGTGCATCTGTGAGAATAAAAGGTACCAGCGGAGGTGTGGCAGCAGATAATAATGGACAATTTCGTATCCAGGCAAAAAATGGAGATGTGATTATTGTATCCGGTGCTGGCCTGGAAACAACTGAAGTAACCGTAGGAGAGAATAGTACGATCTCTATTCCTGTAAAAAGAATTGTTACAACTGGTTCAGAAGTTGTAGTAACAGCATTAGGCATTCGACGTACAGAAAAAGCATTAGGATACGCTGTTACAAAAGTTGACCCTAATTCTGTGTTACAAAAATCGGAACCAGATTTATTAAAGGGGTTACAGGGAAAAGTACCCGGTGTGGATATACGACAATCTCAGGGAACACCTGGAGCTGCTACCCGAATACAAATAAGAGGTAACTCTTCTTTTGGTTTAGAAACACAACCACTCATAGTAGTAGATGGCATTCCTTACAGTAACGATCAATTAACAACAACCAGCCAAACAGCAGGTGGCACAGCTTATGGTAGTGGCCTTGCAAATCTTGATCCCAATGATATTGAAAGTTTTAGTATCCTAAAAGGTGCTGCGGCTGCCTCGTTATATGGTTCAAGGGCTTCAAGAGGTGTTGTTGTTATAACTACAAAATCGGGTAGTGCAAGAAAAGGCGCTAAACCTTTTAATATAAGTTTTAAATCAGGTATTTCGGCAGAAAGGATTTCTAACTTACCAGAATATCAAAATACGTATGGTTCTGGTGCCAACTTTGATCCACGTACCGGTTCGAACGGATCATGGGGAGCAAGATTTGGCTTAGGTAATGTATATGATCAGGATGGCAATATTCTCCGGCCAAGTGCTTCTGGTGTCGATTCAATTGCAGCATGGGCAACTTACCTGGCTGCCTATCCTGAATTATTTCCCAATAACAATGCAGCCTACAAAGCATTTCCTAATAATGTGAAAGACGCTTTTAGAACGGGTATGTTGTATGAAAACTCAATTAATGTAAACGGGGGAGATGCAAATACATCGCTGGGTTTAACTGCTTCTAACGTTAACCACTTAGGGTATGTAGAAAATTCAAGTTATGTAAGAAATAATGTAAGCGTTGGGGGACAAACAAAACATAAGGGTTTTACAGTTGGGGGAAACTTAAGTTATGCAAGGTCAAAACAAAAAGGAGGTTTCTTTGGAAATAATCAAACTCCCGGTGCTTCATCACAGTTTGCCCGTACCATGCATATGGCAAGAAATTGGGATTTATTTGGTCTTCCTTCTCAGGATTTAGGTGGTGTGCCCCTGGCGTTTATTGCTGGTAACTATGATCATCCAAGATGGGCAGCTTATCATAATGTAATAACAACTATCGAAGAAAGAATGGTATTAGGTCTCCGGTTAGGTTATAAAGTAAACAATTGGATAAACGTTAATTATAATATAGGTCTTAACTCTACCCATGTAAACAGAGATGAGGTAACAGACGAATTTTCAAGAGCAGCCTCAGGGTTAGGACAACTTATAAAAGATAACCTTCGGGCACAAGAGTTACAATCAACATTAGTGGTAGTATTTACTCCTAAAGTAGGTAAGGATTTTTCACTGGACTTTAAGTTAGGAAATGACATTAATCAGCGAAATTCTAAAAGACAAGCTGATATAGGAAGTGATTTTATTGTACCCGGAATTTTTAATCTTTCTAATACCGTGGAAAAAACTTTTGCAGCTGATACAAGAAGCAAAAGACGAATCGTTGGATTTTTTGGTGATGCTACTTTAGGCTACAAAAACTTTGCGTTCATAAATGTCTCGGGTAGAAATGACAGAACTTCTACTTTGCCATACAAAAATGCCAGCTACTTCTATCCAGGAGTTTCTGGTTCTTTAGTATTTAGTGATGCATTCAAACTTAGATCAAATTGGTTTGACTATGGTAAAATAAGAGCAGGTTGGGCTAAAGTAGGTAATGATGCACCCCCTCATAATGGTGAAGATGTGTTTACATTAAGCACTGTTAATTTCTTAGGTCTTCCCTATGCAAGCTTAAGTGGGTTGCCAAATAGTGGACTAACTGTTGATCCGGATCTAACCCCCGAGTTTACGCAAGAATTAGAAGTTGGACTTGATCTTTCGTTTTTTAAGAGAAGAATAAATCTTGATCTTACCGCTTATGATAAAACTACAACTGACCTTATTTATCCGGTTAGTGTACCAACATCTACCGGTTATGTTTCTTTCAATACAAATATTGGGGAGATCAGTAATAAAGGTGTTGAAATAGGTTTAACCGTAAGACCAATAGTTTCAAAAAATCTTACTTGGGAAATTCGAGGCGCATTTACCAGGAATAAGAACATCGTAGAAAAATTAGTAGATGGTTTAGAAAGAACAACTTTAGGTGGTGGATTTGCAGGCGGAGTATCTGCGTGGTTGGAGCCAGGAAAACCCTTCGGTTACTTAAGAGGACAGGTAGCAGATCGTACAGCTGATGGTCAATTGTTGATTGATCCAACAACTGGCTGGATCATTGAATCTCTTGATCAGGGTGAGATTGGCGATCCTAACCCCGACTTCAAGTTAGGTATCAGCAATTCTATAACATATAAAGGATTCACTCTTGCTGCAGTATTTGATATGACAAAAGGAGGAGACTTCTATTCAAATTCTATTTATAGTTTGTTAGGCAGAGGTGTAACAAAAGATACAGAAGACAGAGAAACGCTATGGATAATCCCTGGTGTTTATGGAAATCCCAATACGCATCAACCAATATTATCAGGCGGTAAAACTGTACAAAATCAAACCAGAATCAGTACGAACGATTTATTCTTTACAGGAGTGACTGGTGTAGGTGGTTTTGGTATCAATTCATCTGACGAGTTTAATGTGTTTGATGGTACTGTTTACAGGCTTAGAGAAATAACACTGGGTTATAGCCTTCCAAAAAATTTCGTAAGCAAGTTAAAAGTTACTGATATATCAGTATCACTTAGCGGCCGTAATCTTTGGTTCCTGGCACCCAACACTCCTAAGTATGTAAATTTTGATCCCGAGGTTGGTGCATATGGTGCTACTGTAATACAAGGTATTGAACTGGATGCAGCACCTACTGCAAAAAGATTTGGCTTTAATCTTAACGTAACATTTTAATTAATCACAAACTTTTAAGCTATGATACAGCATAAAAAAATCCTTTATATACTCACAGCAGCGGTGATGCTGTCGGTAGTAGGGTGCAAAAAATTTCTTGATGTAAACAAAAATCTTAATGATCCTACTAAAGTGCCGGTGTCTACTTTGCTCACTTCTGCAGAATTACAGATCGGTACAGCATTGGCAACTAACTATGGAACTGGTTTATCAGATGGTCTTTCAGTGTATATGCATCAGCAAAGTACCAGAGAAGAGTCAGATCAATATGGAATGAATGGGAATGATGGTATTGTTGTTAATTCTTGGGCTATCCTACATGCAGCTATTACAGACCTCGATGCGGTGATAAGTCAGGGTTTAGTGGAGAATAGATTCGTTTATGTAGGTATTGCCAAAATATTAAAAGCTTATGCGTTTAGCCAGATGGTAGATGTATGGGGTGATATTCCTTTCTCTGAATTCAATAGATTTAAAGAAGGCATAAAGCAACCTGTTTTTGACGATGATGCTGCAATCTATCCACAGTTAATCAGTTTGATTGATGCAGGTATTGCAGACTTAAATAATCCATCAGTAAATCCTTCAAAGCCTGGTGCAGATGATGTAATCTATGGGGGATATAATCCGTTAGGAAATGCTAATATCAAATGGTTGAAAGCTGCCAATACATTGAAGCTGAAATTATATACGCAAATGCGGAAGGTGCAGAATGTAACAGCACAAGTTGCTGCATTATTATCAAACCCTTCTACATTGATTAATGCGGTAAACGAAAGTTTTGTAATGCCATTTGGATCTGCATTACTTTCAGATCGTAATCCTGGGTTTGCCGACTATACAGCAACACAACGTACACAACATGTAAGTCCCTGGTTTTATGAAATCATGAAAGGATATAATCCAGTATTTAGTGGTATTACAGATCCCAGAATTCCTTATTATATATATAATCAAATAAAACCGAACGGAACAACTCCTAACTCCAGCGAGTATAGAGATGGCGCATTTGTAAGTATATATTTTGGATCAGTAGGGCCTAATAGAAATGGGTCGCAACAAAATGCAATTAGTTTGTTTGGAATTTATCCCGTTGGCGGAAGGTATGATGATGGTTTAGGTGGAGTAGCAAATAATGCAAGTGGTACCGGTGCGGCTCCCTATAAATTAATTACCTACGCCGATAGATTATATCTCGAAGCAGAATTAATAAATGCAGGTGTAATACCCGGCAATGCAAGAGCAGTATTTAGTGCAGCCATGTCTGCATCAATGGCGCAGGTAGATTATGTAATAACAGCTTACGTAAAACCAGTGCAAGCTGTACCTGCATTAGGACCACAAACCGATTATATCAATGCTATACTTGCATTATATGATGCTGGAAACACAGACAAAAAGCTGGAGTATATTATGACACAGAAATGGCTTGCCAGTGTTGGTTCGTCGGTTGATCAATACACCGATTATCGCAGAACCGGATATCCCGTTTTGTTCGATCCGAGAAATACGACAATGGCACCCGGAGGATTAGTGCAGCCGCCTGTCAATGGTAATCCTGCTGTAATTCCTCAGTTAGCTGTTCCGGTACAGTTGGGAAATAATTTTCCACTTTCATTGCCATGGAGTCAAACCGAGTTAGAGTTAAACGGTAAAGCACCCACTCAAAAAACTCCTTCTACTTTTAAAGTATTCTGGATGCCATAAATATTTTTTTTAAGCTAAAATTATTAACATGAAAAAGCACAGTATATTATATTTTCTTCTTGCAGCTATTGCCTTTACAAGCTGCGAAAGGAATGACGGATTTGTTCCAAAGGAAGTGGCGCTGGAAAGAGTGCCTGCACCAAAAATCGTAAAAGATGTAACGGGTAGCGCAGCAATTGATATGACTAATCTTGGTGGATTTAATGGAAAGGTTAATGTAAGTCTGTATTTTCCAAACGATATTCCACCATCAAAGTTTGATATTGTTATTCGTAAAAATAATGCCAATTCGAATGTCAGAGTATTTCAAGCAGGACTAACAAGTTTCCCAACTACATTAACTATTAGTGCTGCACAAATTGCTACCTTGTTTGGTGTACCAATTGCATTAGGTGATAATTATGATGTTGGAGCTGACGTATATGCTCAATCAGGTAAACTCTACCAGGCCTTCCCTGAAATAGGATTAGGATATGCAGCAGCATTTCAGCCAGATCATCCGGGCTTCAGCCCCAGTGTTAGATTCTCAGCAATTTGCCAATACAATTCAGCATTGTATACAACGGGTAATTATGAAGTATTAGTAGATGAATGGCAAGATTATTTTCCGGGTGATGTAATTACTGTAACTCAAATTGATGCCACACATTTATCATTCAGGTACCTTGCACCAACCAACAATCAGCCAATAGTAGTTACAATTGATCCCTTAACTAATATAACATCAGTAGTAAAACAGCAATATGGTGATTATCCATGGAATCCGTTCGGAATAATGTCTGTTAACACATCTCCCAGTAATGAAAATATAGTTTCACCATGCGAACAATCTTTTGGTGTGTATCTTGATCATACGGTTACTATCGGTAGCTATGGGAAATATCTTATAAAATTAAAGAAGCAGTAGGACTCCAACTTTTTGTTGAATGTGCCGGATAATTTTAGGTATCCGGCACATTGCTATTTATGTACTATAAGTTGCAGTAAATGATGTTTTTACGCTAAGTGTATATACTTAAAATCTAATTTTATTTAGTTTCATTAGTTATAAGTGTGATTGTTTTTCAATTGTTCTTCCTTTTTTTGCTTATCTTATATAGTCAACCGTTAAACCTAACAACTGCGACATGGACAAGATTTCAATTCTATTAGTTGATGATCATAAACTTATACGAGAATCATGGTCCTTTATTCTCAACAGCGATAGACGATTTGAGGTGATAGGTGAAACCAGCAATGCCGAGGAGGCTGTTGAAATTGCTAAAACACTTAAACCGAGAATTGTATTAATGGATATTAACATGTCGCCTGTAAACGGCTTTGAAACTACAAAGCTTGTTCGTAAAGTTTCCCCTACCTCAAAAATAATAGGCATTTCTATGCATACCATGCCAGCCTATGCCCGGAAAATGTTGCAAATGGGTGCAGTGGGCTATGTTACTAAAAATTCATCTAAAGACGAGTTGTTGTCAGCTATTATCGAAGTAAACGATGGTAAGAAATATATATGTGAAGAAGTGAAAAATATTCTTGCTCAACAGGAACTTGAAGATGACGGAATTAAGACAGATTTAAACTTACTTTCTAAGCGGGAACTCGATATTGTTAAGCTTATAAGGGAAGGACTCTCCTCAAAGGAGATTGCTGTTCGATTGGATATATCTTTAAAAACTGTTGAGGTGCACCGGTATAACATTCTTAAAAAACTAAATTTAAAAAATACGGCAGCATTGGTAAATTTTATTAATTCTCATGGTTTATAGTACTTTCTATGTATTAATTGGTTGATGCACCAGCTCGTTGCCAAAGCAAGCATTACACTATGC
>CAZXMP010000151.1:0-9356 GCA_964641575.1 uncultured Chitinophaga sp.
CGCTTCCAGCAGTATAGGACCGTCCCGGCATCATCATCCCGAAGGGATAGTAATCTAAATCGTTGGAAGCCTTATCTAGACTGCTTTATCAAAGAACAATGATTAACCAATTTACGCAAAAAAGAGTATTTTTTTGCTTGTTTCAGCAGTATTTCTTAACCATGAAACCAAGTTTATTAGCCAGTAGGTAAATAAAAGGAATTGTTTATATCAGTCTTTAGTAGTGGGCAATTGCTGAACACTTTTCTCTTTGTATAGAAATCCGATGTTACGAAGCAACACAATTACCAGCAGCATAAAAGCAATCAATAACAAAAAGGAAAACTCTGGCTTTATTCCTCTAAGCCAATAACCTTCGAGTAGTATAAAGCCATGTAAAAAGCAAATTAGCTTAGCAGCAAAAGCATGGCTAAAGCCCTGATTAGTTAATAAGTGATGGATATGTGTTTTGTCTGCTACAAAAGGAGAATTCCCTTTCCAGATGCGAACTGTAAATACCCGTATAGTGTCGAAAACAGGAATAAGCACAATGCTTAACACAAATACAGGTGCATGTGGTATAGCAGGATTTAAGGAAACTCCATTCACTTGCATGAGCCGAATACATAAAACAGCTACTACAAAACCAAGAACCAGCGAACCGGTATCTCCCATAAAGATCCGGGCAGGATTAAAATTAAAGTATAGAAAAGCAAGTATTCCGCCGGCCAGTGCAAATGCAATTAAAGCTGTGTTTACATCTCCGTTAATGGTTAGAAATATACCAAGCGTAACAAGACTCATGAAGCCAAGCCCACCTGCAAGCCCATCAATACCATCAATTAAATTAAATGCATTGGTAATACCTACAATTGCCAATACCGTAACTGTGTATTGTGCAGTAAGCGGCAAATCATAAATCCCAAACAACCCTTCAAAGGATGCGATACGAATGCCCGATAAAGCAATCAATACAGCAAGTGCAATCTGCACAACGAATTTATATTTGGCGGAAAGATTTTTTAGATCATCCATTATACCAAGTCCGAAAAGAACAAGAATAGAAAAGAAGAAACTGATTTGCCCTATAGAGTTTGAAAACGGAAACCAAAGTACAAGAGCCATCATCATTCCGGCAATAATGGCAATACCACCCATAGTAGCTATTGGTGCCGCATGTTCTTTGCGGGCATCAGGTACATCAAACAGCCTGTACTTTTTTATTAAACTGATAAGTGGGGGAATAGTAATAAGCGTTACTACAAATGCCGTAATAAACGACAGTAATGCAAACTTGTAGTCATATAAATACAAGTCGACTTGTATAAGGTGGATGTGGTTATTCATTGTACCCGGTTTTGGATCAGGTATTGGATTCTTGTAACTACAAAGTAGAACGGAATTTTAAAAGCTGCAAGTTATTTTTTAAGAGTTTACTCTAAAAACACATTCAGCCTTAACAGGTTGTGGTATTTAACGCCACAACCAGGATATTTGCTTAAATGGCACCGTATTTTTCACAAGTGAAATATTCTTACTGCAAAGGGTGTTTTTTCAAATTTGTTGTTTAGATCGCATAGCCAAATAGGTAAATTTTACTTGTAGTCGGGTTGTATTATTTGCTGCAACCACCATTTTGGATTAGTATTTTTGTTCAAATTGATTTTATCTCTCACAACAACAACATATTATCAAGTCCGATTGAATACCTGAAAGGCGTAGGGCCGCAGAAAGGAGATTTACTGAAAAAGGAATTAAACATTTTTACATTCGGCGACTTGCTTAATCATTTTCCGTATCGGCATATTGATAGAACTAAAATCAATTTTATTAATGAAATAAACAGCAATTCAGAATTTGTGCAGGTGGCGGCTGTGCTTACCAGTTTTGAAGTTATAGGTCAGCGTTCAGGGAAAAGGCTGGTAGGTTATGTAAAAGATAAAACCGGCGAACTTGAATTAGCATGGTTCCAGGGATTGAGTTGGGTACAAAAAATATTAGAAACAGGTCGTTCTTACCTGGTATTTGGCCGTATCACTTTTTTTAACGGCAAGCCACAAATCGTCCACCCGGAATTGGAATTATTATCACCCGAAACAAATAAGCCCAAAGATTTTTTAGAACCGGTTTATCCCACTACCGAAAAATTAAAAGCAAAAGGACTTGGAGCAAGACAACTGGCAAAGCTTACACAGGTATTATTAATGCAGGTGCAGCAAAAAGATGTGCCAGAAAATATTCCAGCATCAGTTTTACAACCATTACAACTTATAAATCGATTTTCGGCTTACCGGCAAATTCATTTTCCACAATCACCAGCAGAATATGAAGAGGCAGTAAAGCGGTTGAAATTTGAAGAATTATTTATTGCCCGTTTGCGGATGCATTTATTGTTATCACAACGGCATCGATTTTCTAAAGGTGTTGTATTTGATAAGGTAGGTGATTTGTTCAACGATTTCTTTACTAATCATCTTCCCTTTGCATTAACCAACGCACAAAAAAGAGTGGTTAAAGAAATAAGGAATGACACTGCCAGGGGCCGCCAAATGAACCGTCTGCTGCAAGGCGACGTGGGTAGTGGCAAAACTATTGTAGCAGTGCTTATCATGCTACTCGCTAATGACAATAACTTTCAGGCCTGCCTGATGGCACCAACAGAAATATTAGCACAGCAGCATTTTGCCACCATTAATTCTTTATTAGAAAAAATGAATGTTGGTGTTCGGTTGTTAACTGGCTCTGTTAAGACCGCCCAACGTAGAAAAATTTTGCAAGAATTGGCTGAGGGCTCGGCACAAATCTTAATCGGTACCCATGCCGTAATTGAAGAGGTGGTGCAATTTAAAAATCTGGGCATCATAATCATCGATGAGCAGCACAGGTTTGGGGTGGCGCAGCGGGCCAGGTTATGGCAAAAGGCAGAAATTCCACCGCATGTATTGGTAATGACGGCCACTCCAATACCACGAACTCTGGCTATGACAGCTTATGGCGATCTCGACTATAGTGTAATTGATGAAATGCCTCCCGGCCGGCAACCGGTAACGACTGTACATCGCTATGAAACGCAGCGGAGCAGGGTAATGGATTTTATAAAAGCAGAGATCGATAAAGGCAGGCAGATATATATTGTTTTTCCGTTAATTGAGGAAAGTGATAAGCTGGATTACGAAAGCCTGATGCGGGGCTATGAAAATGTAAAAGGGTATTTCCCGGAGCCAAAATACTGGATCAGTATGGTGCATGGCAAACAACCTAACGACCAGAAAGAACTAAATATGAAAAGATTTGTTGATAGAGATACGCAGATTATGGTATCAACAACCGTTATTGAAGTGGGAGTAAATGTGCCGAATGCAACAGTGATGGTAATTGAAAGTGCAGAAAAATTTGGATTATCACAGTTGCATCAACTTAGAGGAAGGGTAGGCAGGGGGGCAGACAAAAGTTATTGTGTATTGCTAACGAGTTCTAAATTAGGAAATGATGCCCGTGAAAGAATAAAAATTATGACCTCTACTACGAACGGGTTTGTAATTGCAGAAAAGGATTTAGAACTCCGTGGCCCCGGCGAAATTGATGGAACAAGGCAGAGCGGTGCATTAAACTTTAAACTGGCGAGCATAGTCCAAGACCGTTCTTTACTTGAACTAGCAGGTAATATGGCTGCCAAGTTATTAGAAGACGATCCTGACCTGCTTTCGGCAGAAAATTTGCTGCTAAAGAACTTCCTGCAGCAGCAAAAAGGAGCTGTTCTATGGAGTAAAATTTCGTAATCGGAAATTTTACCAATTGTGAACATGGTATTTACTTAAATGGGAAAATATTCTATAAACAGTCATTCTTAACACAAGTTTTCAATCTATTTCTCATAAAATTTGGTTACTTTAATATAAAACAATTTGACCCTGAAACGATTCCTGATTTTAGCAGCATTTTGTACCCCTGCCCTTGCCTCATTGGCTCAGAGCTACAACAATATTGAGTTTATAGAAAATAAGGGGCAGTGGGATAGCCGTGTCCAATATAAAGGAGATGTAAGTAACGGAGCTTTCTTTATTCGTGAAAGTGGGTTTACTGTTTTACAACACAACCCCGTTGACTTTGCAAACCTTGCTACATTTTTGCATGGTCAAAAACCTGATGGCAGTGCGGTAACTACCAACGATAAAATTACACTCCGCTCACATGCTTATCATGTTGATTTTATAGGAGCAAGCACATCCGTTAAAACGATACCGGAGAAAGCTGTGCCTACCTATAATAATTATTTTATAGGAAATGACCCTTCAAAGTGGGGTAGCGAGTGCCGGCTTTACCAGGTTATAACTTTAAAAGATGTTTATCCAAATATTGATGTACGCTATTATACTGATAACAACTTTTTGAAGTATGATATAATTGTAAGACCAGGTGGTGATGTCTCAAAAATTGCTATGAAATATGATGGCACTGATAAGTTGCTGGTAAAAAACAAACAACTTTTAATGGAAACATCAGTGGGAGAGTTGAAAGAGTCTGCTCCTTATACTTACCAGGCAGATATCTATGGCAAAAAAGAGATTCGTTGTAAATATGTAGTAAAAGATAATATTGTAAGATTTGTTGTTGATAATTATAATCCATCAGAAACATTAGTAATAGACCCCACCGTTACCTTTTGTTCTTTTGCAGGAGGTAATGCGGATAACTGGGGCTTTACCGCTACCTACGGTCCGGATGGAAGTATGTTTGCGGGAGGTATTGTTTTTACTGGTGGTACCTGGCCAGTTTCTCCCGGAGCTTTTCAAACCGTATTTCAGGGCGGAGGCCCTAATCAGGGAAGTGACATGGGAATAATAAAACTGAACCCTAACGGAACCAACCGAATTTATGCAACATATTTAGGGGGATCAGGAAATGAGCAGCCTCATAGCCTTATTGTAGATAACCAGGGAAACCTGGTAATAGCAGGACGTACTAACTCTGGCAATTATCCAGTAACTGCTAACGGTACACTTGGGGGTACAGGCTATGATATTGTGGTCACAAAATTAAATGCTACCGGCACTGCAATTATTGGTTCTAAAAAAATTGGAGGCAGTGGTGATGATGGGGTAAACATATCTACATCACGGGGTGAACAATCACTTCAACGAAATTATGGTGATGATGGAAGAAGCGAAGTAATCTTAGACGGAGCCGGAAATGTATATGTAGCATCTTCTACGCAATCAACCAACTTTCCGGGAACTGCTGGTTTTTTTCAACCAACTTTTGGTGGAGGTAACCAGGATGGAGTAGTGCTAAAATTCAATTCCACTATAAGCACTCTTTTATTTGCAAGCTATTTGGGAGGTTCGGCCAATGATGCAGCTTATGTTTTGTCACTGGATCCTGCTGGCAATATTTATGTAGCGGGTGGTACTGAGAGTACCAATTTTCCGGGAAACAAAGCAGGTACAAAAGGTCCCAACAATCATGGAGGAATTGATGGTTTTATATCAGTCATTAATAATAATGGAACTTCCATCATCCGGACAACCTACGTGGGAACAACTGGAGTAGATCAGATCTTCGGCGTTCAGTTTGATAATAGAGGGTTCCCTTATGTAATGGGGCAGACCACCGGTAATTGGGAGATAACCCCCGGTACACCTACTTATGGAAGTGCTACCGGTAAACAATTTATTGTAAAATTTCAGCCCGATCTTTCAGCATACGTTTACTCAACCGTATTTGGCACTAATTCACTAATTCCTAATATTTCGCCCATCGCATTTTTGGTGGATCGTTGTGAGAATGTTTATATATCGGGTTGGGGCGGCTTTTTTTCTAACAATACTCAATTCCGAAGTGCCGGAACAACAGGCTTGCCGGTTACTCCAGATGCCTTTAAGAGTGCCACAGATGGAAAAGATTTTTACTTTTTTGTATTGAAAAGAGATGCGACAGAGCAACTTTTCGGCAGTTTTTTTGGCGAAAATAATTCTATAGCACAAGGAGGTGTTGACCATGTGGATGGTGGCACCAGCAGGTTTGATAGCCAGGGAAGAATTTACCAGGCCATTTGTGGTAATTGTAAATTGAGCGGCCCTGCATTACCCTATCCCGTTACAACCGGGGCTTGGGGTACTGTTAATAATACGCCTAATTGTAATCTCACCATGCTAAAGATTGAATTGGATTTAGCTGGTGTAGAAGCTGGTGTTCAGTCAGCCATTGGAGGAGCACCAAGGGATACTGCCGGCTGTCTTCCACTTACTGTTGATTTCATAGATACGGTTGCCAATGCGCAGAGCTATGAATGGCATTTTAATTATGTACCTGGAAATCCGCCTGATCTTATTACAACAGTTCCCTCCGCCTCACACACATACACAGCAGTTGGTACATTCCCTGTCATGCTTGTTGCTATCGATCCAACAACATGTAATATCAGGGATTCGTCGTTCTTAAATATCCGTGTTGGCGATTTGCAAGCTAATCTTGCATTTAGCAATTTAAAATTACCTCCTTGTACAGGATTCAATTACGAGTTCACTAATTTATCCACTACTGATATTACAGCTCCTTTCCGGGATACTTCTTTTGTTTGGGATTTTGGCGATGGTAGTCCAAGAGTGGTGAGAGGAATGCTTCCTATTCAACACACATTCCCCGGCCCTGGTACCTATACCGTTAAACTGATTTTAAAGGACACTACCTACTGTAATAACCCTGATTCTATAGAAATACAATTAGATGTTGCAGAGAATGTGAGAGCAAGCTTTACTACACCAGCTATAGGGTGTATTCCTTATACTGCTGAGTTTGACAACACTTCTCTTGCCGGAGAAACATGGTTGTGGGATTTTGGTGACGGAACTACTTCAACGGCATTTGAACCTACACATACTTATACTGCTGTAGGTACCTATAATGTAGTACTGATTGCCTATAATCCTAATACTTGTAATGGTTCCGATACGGCACGGTTTACGATACAAACACTTGATGCACCAATACCAGATTTTAGTTTTTCGCCGGTACCGGCACAAGAAAATACACCCACAACTTTTACCAATCTTTCATCAGCAGATGCCATTCGGTTTAAATGGGTTTTTGGAGACGGAGATTCGTTAATAACAACATCAAGAGCACCAGTTTCGCATCAGTATAATGCAACAGGAACTTTTAATGCTTGCCTTACTGCATATAATCTTGCAGGCTGTGAAAGCACAATCTGCCAACCTGTAACCGCAGTTATTGTGCCGCTGGTGGATGTGCCAAATGCCTTTACTCCACAAAGTGGCGATATAAATAGTGTGGTATTGGTAAGAGGTTTTGGTATTGCCCGAATGCAATTCATTATCTGGAACCGGTGGGGGCAAAAAGTATTTGAAACCAATGACCGCTTCCGTGGATGGGATGGAAAAGTAAAAGGAGTTCTTCAGCCAATGGATGTTTACGCCTACACATTAAGTGTGGAATTTTTTGATGGTGTTAAGACAACCAAGAAGGGAGATATAACGTTAATTAGATAAGAGTTAAAAGGAGAAAAGTGATGAAGAGAATAAAACATACAATTGTATTGCTTGCTGGTAGCATGTTTCTTGTTCCTTGCGCCCTGGCACAGGATCTCCATTTTTCTCAATTCATGAATTCGCCATTGTTGACCAATCCTGCCAATACAGGTTTTATTCCGGATGGAGATTACAGGCTTGGAATGAATTATCGCAATCAGTGGGCATCAATTACAGCCTTTCCTTACAAAACTATGAGTGCTTTTGGCGATGTTCAGGTAATGCAAAACAGAGACAACACAGGATGGCTAGGTTTAGGAGGTGTTATATTAAGAGATGTTGCAGGAACCGGAACACTTACTTCCACTAAAATTTACGGCTCAGTAGCTTATCACCAAATGATAAATGCCGGCAGTCTTATTAGTCTTGGTTTCAATACAGGATGGGCAAACAAAAATATCAATACAGCAAACCTTACTTTCCCAAGCCAGTGGAACGGAAGATTTTTTGATGTGCACCAAACCACCGTAGCTCCGAAGCTGGATGCTAATAATATTAACTATCTGGACATGCAGGTGGGTATGAACTATGCGTATTTCCCTACTGACGATGTTTACCTGAACGCAGGTGTTTCCGCAATGCACATTAACCGTCCAAGGGAATCTTTTTTTAATGAGGAGTCAGGCATAGACAACCGCATTGCAGTTCGCTATAATGCATTTGTGAATGGCAGTTTTATGCTCAACGACAGGGTGATAGTAAATCCTAATGTATATTTCTCTATGCAAGCCAAATCGTATGAAATTGTAGGGGGATTAAATGCGCAATATAACCTGACTGGAGATGGGGAGAAGATTTTAATAGCCGGGGTATATTACAGGCATAAGGATGCTGCTATTCCTATGCTCGGATTAGGTTATAAAGACATGACCTTTACATTTACATATGACGCTACCATATCTACATTAAAAAACTTTAATAATACCCGTGGCGCATTTGAGTTTTCACTAATTAAACAGGGTGTTGTTGACAGGTATAATGGCAATCGCAGAGAGTCCATGTGTCCGTCTTTTAAAGCTTACTAACTGTTTCTTTTCCGGATATTCTTTATTATCCCGATTTTTGCTGACTTAATTGATTGTCTAAAAACAGTTCATGGAAACAGCAACCATTGCCACACTTACTGCCCAACATGTTGAAGCATTTAAAAAAATTGTAGGAGAGCAATTTGTTTTTGTTGATGAAGAATCACTGAACAACTATGCGCATGATGAAACCGAGAACCTGCATTACCTGCCCGAAGTAGTTTTAAAACCACGAACAGCAGAAGAGATAAGTGCTATTCTTAAAATTTGTAATAAAGAAAGAATACCAATTACCCCACGTGGTGCAGGCACCGGATTAAGTGGGGGAGCTTTACCACATTTAGGGGGTGTATTATTATCAACAGAAAGAATGAATACCATTCTTGAAATTGATGAACGTAACCTGCAGGTAACAACTGAGCCGGGAGTGATAACAGAAGTATTGCAAAATGCAGTGAAGGAGAAAAAATTATTCTACCCTCCAGACCCAAGCAGCAGAGGCTCTTGTTTTATTGGGGGCAATATTGCAGAAAATAGTGGCGGCCCCAAGGCAGTAAAATATGGTGTGGTAAAAGATTATGTACTCAATCTTGAAGTTGTTTTACCCACCGGAGAAATTATCTGGACAGGTTCTAACGTATTAAAAAATTCAACCGGCTATAATCTTACGCAGTTACTGGTTGGTAGCGAGGGAACATTAGGGATTGTTACAAAAATTGTATTACGATTAATTCCACTTCCTGAATATGATGTATTAATGTTGGTTCCATTTCGCAATTTGGAGCAGGCAGGTGAAGCAGTGAGT
>CAZXMP010000152.1:0-9240 GCA_964641575.1 uncultured Chitinophaga sp.
GTTCAGTCCCTTATGGCTAATACCAGCCATTGGTAACCCGAATGGATAATAATGGGTTTGGATGTATTGCAATACAGGAGCTATTTTCAAAGAACAAGAGTTACAATAAAAAATGCTCAAAATGCACTTTTTGGCTTAGTTTATCCCTCTTATCAATACCTCTTCTTCCCATCCCAATTCTTCCACTCTTCAAACACTTTTTTTGCATCAGCATGCGGATGATGAATGAAAGGAATTTTTCGGTCTTCTAGTTTTGTATTGATCTCGTTGTAAATAAAAGCATCATCAAATTCAATAGCCGCTGCTTCCTGTTTGGTATTGGCATATATTACACGAAGTGGTCTTGCCCAATAAATAGCACCAAGGCACATGGGGCAAGGTTCGCAACTGGTATATATTTCGCAATCGTTTAATTGGTAAGTACCTAATTTTTCGCAAGCATTGCGTATAGCTACTACTTCTGCATGTGCCGTAGGATCATTAGAAGAGGTAACCATATTATATCCTTCACCAACAATCTCATCGCCCTGCACAATTACACAACCAAAAGGTCCGCCGCTGCCATCCTGCATTCCTTTCCGGGATAGTTCAATGGCCCGTTCCAGGAATTTATTTTCTCTTTCGCTATTCATACAATCGTTTTAATGGATAATTCTGCTACAAATTTGTGCATTACTGATGGATTTTGCACAGTTTATTCACCCGAAATAGTCCAATATGAAGTTAATATTAATTTTACGTTAAGGGAGTGTTTCTTCTTAATAGTAGTTGTATTTTTTCGGTCTGCACCAAAACTTTTGCCACCATGAAATGGGAATTAACTTCAACCTCACCGAACCAGGAAATTTATGCCTTGTGGCATAACGATAAAAAAGTACTGGCTGTCGATTTTCATCCATTCACTAATTCTGCCCGAATTGAATATGCAGATGAAAAAAGAGTATTCCTGATCCGTAAAGAAGGTTTTCTGCGCAACAAAACCGTTTTAAGAGATGAATACGGTATGCGTATCGGTCAGTTAGGCTATGAAAAATCAAATGCAACAACCGGTGTGCTGGAATTAAATGAGGAGAAATTTTTCTATACGATCCATAACAATCCGATCGCTGAATTAGTGATCTATAAAGAAACAAAGGACAAACCTTTTGTAACCTGTGGCTTGCAAGCTGACAACGGGAACACCTCTATTAAACTTGCTAAAGGAGATCAGTTGAGTGCTTCGCAACATTTTTTATTGATGGCGGTATGCTGGTATATGTTTTTGCCAGCCTCCCCAAACCCCTCCGAAAGAGGGGCTTTAAACTCCGATACTCTAAAAAGTCTTACTGCTTCTTAAGCATACTGTTCGTTTTTTGGAACAAACTTTTAATCATTTGAGTCTTGTCATACCGAGCGGTGCTATAGTAATATTTTATATTTAGTGAACTAAGCGAGGTATCTCAAAGACTTTGATTATAAGTAACGTTGAGATACCTCCGCAGCCAGTACTGAGGAACGAAGTATCGGTATGACAAGACTCCGCTTTTAAAAATTTTCATTACTAATGCGGAGTAATTGAAAATGCTGAGTAGAATTACCGAACGATGAAGTGAGATTCTTCTTTTCTTTCCCCAAAAGAAAAGAAGAACAGAACAAGTTCACAACAGGCGATGATAGTAGCAATGCAGCTGACTACAAGTTCTTCCAGATATCTTTTGCAAATTGCTCCAATGATGGATCTCTGGCGGCCATTAATAATATCACACAATTATCAGTAAGGTGTGAACGGACTTCCGTAAGAAAATTATTTCTGTCGGCAGTAAAAAAAGCTGATTTGCCCAATGCTTTTAGATCATTGATCAGATCTTCAGCAGAAATATCTTTGGTGGCAGTTCCGCCTGCATAAAATATTTCACTCATCCATATTTCATCTTCGGGACGAAGTACTCTTGCAATTTCTTTTACAAAATCTTCCCGCAAAAACTTAGTGGGCTTGTAGCCATGCGGTTGAAACCAGGCAATCACTTTTGGAGCAACAGGCTGACAGGCTTCAATAGCCGCAGCACATTTTACGGGGTTGTGTGCATAATCATCAATTAACCACACTCCATTTTTTTGTCCCAATACCTGGTGGCGGCGATAAATGCCTTCGTAATTTTTTAATGCCGCTGCACAGGTTGGTAAGTCAACTCCTATTTGATTAGCAATAGCCGTTGCGGCCAAAGCATTCTCCATATTATGCTTACCAACTAATTGCAAACCAAAATCAACGTTGTTTATTTCAAAATTGATTATCAAACCGTGTTGATTAAAGTTATCAGCAATATAACCGGCACCGGAGTTATCGTCAACCGAAAAATCGTTGGCGATATTTTGCGATAATTGTTTTGAAAGAACATGCGATTGATTAACTACAAACTTTTTACTGTTGTTTTTAAATGTGCCGAACAAATTCATTAGCTCATCTATTTCCTGGTGGTCTTTATCAACGTTCAATAACAATCCGATCTCGGGTTTGTATTGCACAATAGAACCATCGCTTTCATCGGCTTCAATTACTAACCACTCTCCTGCCCCAACTCTGGCGTTGCCAATTTTCCCTTGTTTAATAAGACTAACTAATCCTGCGCCACTAATAATACTGGGCTGCATACCGGCATGTTCCAAAATATCGAATAACATAGCACTGGTAGTGCTTTTGCCACTGGTTCCTCCTACCGCAATAGTTTTTTTGCTGCTGGCGATGATGGACAATAATTCTGAACGTCGTACTATTGGAATATTAAGTTGTTTTCCCTTTTGTACTTCCGGTACTGTATCTTCTATAGCGGTGGATACCACTATTAGATCTGTGGTGGCTGTAATTCCTTCTCCATTTTGTACAAAACAGGGAATGCCTTCTGCTTCTAATTTTTCTTTTGTTTCGTTGTATTCGCCGGGTGCAAAAAAACGGTCGCTGCCGGAAACATTTTTGCCAATGCCTTTTAAGTATTGAGCAATGGCACTCATTCCCACACCGGCTACGCCGATAAAGAAAGGGTTTTTAAAATCATGGATAGATGAAATCATACTGCAAATAAAGGGAATAATTTCTGCCAGTGGCTTTGAATAAGCTATTTTTCGTAGTATCTTAAACCCTTCGAACATCTGCCAGTCAGATGCCCGAAACCAAGCCACCATGTTTGCCAACCATCCCAAATTATTTATAACAACTATTTGCATTGCCGCTACAGTTATTATTGCCTGCAATAAAACTGGTGATACAGAGCCACCCACTACGGACCCGGTGGCAGAAGTGCTGAACCTTCCGACACCTACTTTTAACTATGCCAATATTGTTCAACCAGCTTATTTAACTGCTCCAAATATTGTGGCGCAAATAAATACACCTGCTGGTAATCCAATTACTAATGATGGAGCTACTTTAGGAAGAGTGTTGTTCTATGATAAAAATCTTTCCATCAACAATACTATTTCCTGCGCCTCTTGTCACAACCAGGCCAATTCATTCTCTGACCCTGCTACTTTAAGTGTAGGATTTAATGGTGGATTGACCGGAAGGAATTCTATGTCGCTAATTGATGCAAAATATTATCCGAATGGAAGATTTTTTTGGGATCAGCGGGCAGCTACCTTAGAAAACCAGGTGCTGATACCTGTACAAGACATGGTAGAAATGGGAATGACATTGCCACAACTGGAAACAAAACTCAGGGGCCTTGCTTACTATCCGGTATTATTCAACAAAGCATTTGGTGATAATAACATAACGAGCAATCGCATTGCGTTGGCCCTTTCACAGTTCATCCGTTCCATTGTTTCTTTTCAATCTAAATATGATGCAGGACGACAAACTTTTCCGGCAGTGCCTGCGCCTCCACCCAATGCACCCTTTCCCAATTTTACAGCACAGGAAAATAGAGGTAAAGAAATTTTTTTGAATCCGGCTAATGCTTGTGCTGCTTGTCATGGTTCAGAAACTTTTACTGCCCCACAAGAAAGAAACAATGGGCTTGATATGGTTACTACCGACAGGGGATTTGGCGCCGTAACAAGCAATGTAGGTAATGATGGATTGTTTAAAGTAACCACCCTTCGTAATGTAGAATTGACCGCACCGTATATGCATGATGGCCGCTTTACTACGTTGGAGCAGGTAGTGGAACATTATAGTTCCGGTGTTCGGAATCATCCTAATTTATCACCACAACTAAGGTTACCCAATGGTCAACCGAGATTACTTAACTTATCAGTGCAGGATAAGGCTGCGTTGGTTGCTTTTCTTAAAACACTTACAAACTTAACAGTGCTAACAGATACTAAGTATTCAAATCCTTTTAAGTAATTATTTTTTCCCTTGCGAAGCCCTGATCATTTCAGGATAGCCCCATTTTTTTGCCAATGCATTTATAGCCATGGCAATTCGTTTTATTTTGGTGGGTTCTGTTTTTGCTTCATCGATCCATTTGCTGAAATATCGTTGGTGAGAGCCTGTAAGGCTTTGAAAGAATTCTTTTGCCGTTGGTTCATCATCCAGGCAGTCCATAAAATCTTTATTGAAAACAAACTCACTTTTATCTTCCGTTAATTGCACTTTTACCATGGCGCCCTGCTTTTTACCAATGGCTTTGCGAAGAGTAGCATTTAATACGAGTATAAATTTTCCTCCGCCCATTGGTAGCAATGACACCCGTTTAATTGAATAGGCATCCAACTTCCCTTTTACTTTAAATTCTTTACGGTTGCCGGGCTTTAGTTCTTGTGCCACATCAATTGGTACATCAATATAAGTCCAGCCGGTTTTTTCACCCTGCTTTTCAAAACGGTGTATTGTAGCTGTAAACGTAACCATTGCTGCTATAGAATCACTAAATTCGGAATTGATCTACATACAAACAAAAAACTATCAACTCATATTATATGAAGCCACAAAAAAACACTCCGGTTTTTGAACGCTTTGCTGCAAAAGTTACGAAAGTAACCGGTAAGCCAATCGCATTTATACTTGCATTGCTGGTTATAATTGGTTGGGCAGTTACCGGTCCGATTTTTAAGTATTCTGATACCTGGCAGTTGGTAATTAATACCGGCACTACCATTATAACATTTTTGATGGTGTTTGTAATTCAGCAATCGCAAAATAAAGACACTACAGCCATACAATTAAAGCTGAACGAATTGATCGCCGCTTCGCAAAATGCCAGCAACAGGCTTATTGATGTGGAGGATTTGTCGGCAGCAGAGTTAGAGACGTTAAAAAAGTTTTATATCGAACTATCAGAGCTATCCAAAAAAGAAAAAGATATACACCAAACTCATTCCGTAGACGAGGCTAAAATACAACATGCCCATAAACTTAAATGAGCAGCCTACGCTTTACAAAAAATTAAAGCCGCTAATTGCTTAGCGGCTTTGTTGGCTTTTATTACTCCATGAAAAAACACATAACGAAAATTAATCGTCTTTTTTTACTTTTCTTTCACCGGTCTCACCATCAATCTTCACTTTAGAATCGCCATCTTTTATTTTAATGTCGCCATCTTTTTCAATCTCCACTTTCTGATCGCCATCCTTATATTCTACACTATTGGCATCCACATCTACTTTTATATCGTTATCATATACATATTGCTTATCGGCACCTAAAACAACATGGCCGTTAATTACTTCACCGGTTTTTCCATAAATAGTGTCTTTAGTTTTTGTATCCACATAAATGTACACAGGCTCTTTTGTAGTTTTATCAACCATTGCACCGGTTACATTATCTTTTTCAACTTCTATGGCTTTACCTGTTGAGAGGTTAATATAACGGTCTTTATCGCTTGTACAGCTAGTTACAGTAGCTATTACTGCTGCGACAGATAAAATTGCAAATGCTTTCTTCATAATTTAAATTTTCTTTATGATTGCCAACTATCAGGCCATTATGCTGTTAGGAGAAGATTAGATATTTTCACCGCTTCATAACCCCAAAATTGTGGAAGGTTTTCTACACGACAGGATATAAAAAGCAAAAACATAGTACAGAATGAGGAAAATTAAGCGCATCATACTTGTAAAAATTTTTTTATTTGTAACACTTATTATACAAGCACAGGAAATTCCTGTTACTATTAAAGTGGTGACACAAAAAAAGGAAGCGGTAGCATTTGCCTCCATTACTGTAAGTAATAGAACCGACAGCACACAAACAATAACGAAAGTGGCAGATAGTAGCGGCCTCGCTTCATTCAACTTGTTAAAAAATGGCCAGTACATCGTTTATATTTCGTCCATTAATTATCAGCCACTCGAAAAAGGAATTACAATTACCGGCAATCAAAGCAGTTTCATCTTTACACCGGAGCCAGCCGGAAAAACATTGGGCGAAGTGGTTATCACTTCTCAAAAACCATTAATGAAACAGGAGGATGATAAAACAATTGTAGACCCGGAAAATTTGGTAGCTACATCCACCAGCGGTTATGAAGTAATTGAAAAAACACCAGGTTTATTTGTTGATCAGGATGGCAATATCTATATCAGCAGTATGAGCCCGGCTACTGTGCAAATTAATGGCCGGGAGATGAAAATGAGTGCAGCTGATATTGCTACCATGCTTAAAAGCTTACCTCCCAATGCGATTGCAAAAATCGAGATTGTAAGAACTCCTTCTGCAAAATATGATGCAAGCAGTACCGGTGGTATTGTAAATGTGGTACTACGAAAAGGTGTAAAAATAGGAATGACGGGTAGTGCAACTGCCGGGATGCAACAAGGTACTTATGGCAACCAGTTTGTAGGTTTTAACCTGAATAACAATGATGGCAAAATAAGTTCATCCCTAAACCTCAATTACAGCCGCAGAAATAGTTATGAAAAAATAATCACTGACCGTTTGTTTGCACCCGATTCAGTTTTGGCACAGGATGCTTATACCGTATATCCGGGGCAAACCTATTTTGTTGGTTATAGTATAGCTTTTCCTGCTGGTAAAAAATGGGACCTTGATTTTAGCACCAGCACCAGCCTCAATGATTTTAAAAACAGCACCGACAATAAAAGTGTAATAAAAAAAATAAGTACGTCAGAAATATTGACCGATAATTTAAACCTTGTAAGCAATGATGGAATGGCTTTAAATTTCCGGAGTGCCGTTTCCGGTAAATTAAAAATTGATTCGTTGGGTTCAGAATGGGTAAATGATATTTTCTTTAATTATAGTCGTAATAAATCAGCGCAGGATTTTACCACAGATTTCTTCACACCTGTTTCATTTGTAACGGGAGGTGATGGCACCAGTGATAATAAAAGAAATCATCTTAACCTGCAATCGGATCTTAAGCTCAAATTAAAAAACCAGTTTACCCTGGAAACAGGAGCCAAAGCTTCGTTTTTACAATTTAATAGTCTTACTGATTACTATTCAGAAAAGCCACTCGGTAACCGGCAGAAAGATCCGGGTAGAACTAATACTTTCAAGTATGATGAAAATATAAATTCACTTTACCTGCAAGGATCGAAAACATTGGGGAAGGATTTTGTAGTGAAAGTAGGAACAAGATTAGAGAATACGAATATGAAGGGCCAGCAAATCATTCCTGATGATACTACGTTTTCTATTCAGCGTACTGATTTATTTCCTTATATCTATCTCAGTAAAGGGATAATGAAAATAGCTGGCTATGAATTACGGGCATACCTTGTATATCGCCGCACCATTAACCGCCCGGTGTATGAGCAATTAAATCCATTTGCCCGTTTCGTTGATCAATACCTAACAGAAGTTGGTAACCCATCACTACGACCACAGTTTACGCAAAACTATGAAGCGAATATCAGTGTAGATGAACGGCCGATTTTTGCCTTGGGTATTAATGATACCAAAGATATTTTTACCAATGTAATTTACCAGGATGATACGAGCAGCCAAAGCCAGGCTTATCGTACCTATGATAATCTTGGTAAGAACAAAGAATTTTATTTTCGTGGACTTGGAGCATTACCACCCGGTGGCCGTTACTTCCTGGTAGCTGGCGCACAATACAATCATAATTTTTACCAGGGCTTATATGAAAACAAACCGCTGTCGTTTAAAAGAGGTACCTGGACATTCTTTACCTATCAAACATTTAAGCTGGATAAAAAATCGGTTATTACACTGAATGGTTTTTGGCGTTTGAAAGGTCAACAACAATTTTATGAACTCAGTCCATTTGGTTCTTTAAGTACTAGTATCAACAGACGTTTTTTTAAAGAAAAGTTAGTGGCAACCATTAGCCTCAACGATATGTTCTATAGCAACAAAAACAACTTTACGCTTAACCAGGGGTCGGTAAGTGCCAGTGGATTACGCAGGGGTGATACAAGGCGGTTTGGCATTAATCTTCGCTATAATTTTGGCATTCGTAAAAAAGAGGATAACAATAATATGTTTAATGTTGAACCACCTGCAACAAACTGATAACTACTGTCATTAAGTATATAAAAAGTCGTTTATCAAAAGCCTTGAGAACCAGCAGGTATATCGTTTGTGTTCGTAGCATCCTTGTGTAAATGATTTAGTGATTCACACTGAGCTTTTATTATCATAATAAAAAGCAATAAACTGGCATTTTATCCTTATCTTCGCAAGGTTAATTTGAGCGAACAGCATTTAGTAACTGAACGATTTTTTCTACGCATTTCTGCTAATAGTTAGTCTTCTTTACCCCTTGCGTTATTCTCAAGCATTTATTTAAAGTTAATTTTTTTACATGAACATTTATGTTTCAAATTTAAGTTTCGCCGTAGTGGACGAAGACTTAAGAAGTTATTTTGCTGAGTACGGTGACGTTACATCTGCAAAAGTTATTATGGACAAATTCACTAACCGTAGCAAAGGTTTCGGTTTTGTGGAAATGAGCGATGATGCTGCTGCTAACAAAGCAATCGCTGAACTGGATGGCGCTACCGTTGACGGTCGTTCTATCAAAGTTAGTGTAGCTAAACCCCGTGAAGAAAGACCAGCCCGTTCTAACAACAGCCGTCCTTCTTACTCTGGTAACAACAACAACCGCTGGTAATTATATACCGTAAGTTTGTAAAAGCTGTCTCTTATAGAGGCAGCTTTTTTTTTGCCTCCGGCAAAGAAAGGGGGGCCACGAATGCACACGAAAGAACACGAAAAATACAGGAATACAAGCCACGGATCGCACGGATTAACACAGATTTACTTTTCCTTATTTTCGGCTATCTCCTTATAATTGCTAATTAAAAGGCACAGACAAAAGAATAAAA
>CAZXMP010000153.1:0-9120 GCA_964641575.1 uncultured Chitinophaga sp.
GGTCTCCTGCTATCGGTTTGAGCAATGCAAGTGTTTCAAATCCAGTAATAACTATCGGAAACATCGGAGATGATATTGTGTATAAGGTAACAGCCGAAACCACCGCTGGCTGCAAGGGAGAGGGTTATGTGAGAATTCGTGTATATAAAGGACCTGAGCTATATGTGCCAACCGGGTTTACACCTAATAATGATGGAAAGAATGATACATTTTATCCGTTTCCTGTTGGAATAAAAAATATTAATTGGTATTTTCATCAATCCGGTTGCTTGATGGTTGGGATGGAAAATCAAACGGCGTAGAACAAGCCACTGGAACTTATGTATGGATGGCTGAAGGTGTAACTGCCGATAATAAAATTATTACCCGAAAAGGGACTGTCGTGTTAATCCGGTAAGCTAATTCGTACAATTACGATTAGTAAATTGATTTGAAGCATGAAATATTGAAAGATGTGCAGATATATACTGCACATCTTTTTTTTGGACTTTTTTTTGCAGTGTAGTTGTTTTTGCGTTTGTGTACAAGTGCAATAAAAAAGGGAATATTTTGTTTATAATTCGACTACTTTTTAAAATCCAATAAACTGGTATTACGATACCTTCCACATCCTAAAATCAATTAAAAAATTGATACGTGGAATCCTGAGGAACAGGCTATGAAAAACCGCTTGTTGAAATATAGTATACTACTCTTCTGTGCAGTAATCTCTGCTCTTTCGTTACATGCTCAAGCTTTTTCTTTTAATTGTGCCAGAGATACAACAATTAATGGCTGTGGTAGTACAAGCTGTTTTACATTGCAGCATATAATACCAGATATACATGCCAATACTGGTGCTTATACTGTAAACCCGATACTTTCTAACTCAAGCTCTTGTTTTCCTGCTTATATAGCTCCTAATGGCGCCGGAACATCAGCCGGGTTTATACAAGATGATACTTATACCGCTCAAATTAATATTGGATTCCCGTTTCCTTTTTACGGTGCTGTATACAATAGATTAGTAGCCAGTACCAATGGTTATATTTGTTTTGATAATGCATTTGGAGCAGGCTTTTTTTCCCATTTTGCAATGCTTAATGATGGAGCCGGTGGGTTGAGTCCCTATTCCGGACCTCCTGAAAATCTTCCTAGTGCTTTGTATGACAGAGCAGTTATAATGGGCCCCTATCATGATTTGCATCCAGGTCTGACAACATCACCCACGCAAAGAATTCAGTATTCTGTTGTAGGAACAGCTCCCCATCGAAAATGGATTTTAAGTTATTATAAAGTTCCACTCTACACCCAAACTGCCGGACTTTGTGATGTGTTAATAGAAAATACACACCAGATCGTATTGTACGAATCAACAGGAATTGTTGAAGTTTTAATTTTTGATATGCAGCAATGCCCAAATTGGAATGAGGGAAGGGCAATGGTTGGTATGCAAAATTTCAACCGTGATCAGGCAATTATGGCTCCAGGCCGAAGAGCTTCTGATGCTCCTTGGGGAAACCCGGGCATGAATGAAGCCTGGCGTTTTGTACCATCATCGGGAGCTTCTTTAATTAAAAGGGTGGAATTATTTGATTTGGCAGGAACTTTTGTTTCAACGGGTACAGTTACAAGCCTCAATAATGGAAAGCTAAAAGTTGACTTCCCTAATATTTGTGGCCCTGCAGGTACAACAACTTACGTTGCAAGATCAGTATATACTAAAATAGATAATGCTGCCGCAGAAATTTTTGCTTCTGATACAATAAGAGTAACAAGAAATAATTCAGGCGGTCTAAACGCAACTACAGCAACCACAGCAGCAACTTGCGGTCAAGCAAATGGAACTGCTACTATTAATGTTCCTGTGGGAAATGGAGTTGCACCATACCAATACTCACTTAATGGAGGGCCCCTACAAACAGCCAATACTTTTACAAATCTTGCTGCAGCTACATATACCGGATTTGTACAAGACGCCAGCGGTTGTAGTAGCACTGTTAGTATTACCGTTACACAGAATTCAACACTTACTATCACTATCGCTTCTACACCCGCAACCTGTTCAGGCAATAATAATGGTACAATCACGGTTACTCCAACCAGTGGGGTTGGTCCATATACTTTTGTATTGAATGGAGTAACAACACTTACCGGCTCCGGTCCAGTAGTTTTTTCTAATGTTAGTGCCGGCAGCCATTCTGTTGTTGTAACAAATTCGGCAGGTTGTTCAACCACTCCAACAACAATTATGGTTGGCTCAGGTGCTGTATTGACGGCAACAGTAAGCTATACGGATGTTCTTTGTAATGGGGCTTTAACTGGATCTATTACAATTGCCAATGCAGCAGGAGGAGCAACACCATATCAGTATTCTTTGGATGGAGTGAACTGGCAAACATCAAATGTTTTTAATGGATTGGGGGCCGCTACATATTCAGCTTACTTCCGGGATAATAATGGCTGTCAGTTTAGCCAAAATAATATTGTTATTAATCAGCCAGCCACATTGTCTTTAACGAGTTCAGTGTCTGAGCCAACTTGTGCACAAGCAAACGGGTCAATAGTAATAATCGGCGCAGGCGGGGTTTCTCCATACCAGTATTCATTAAATGGAACAACCTGGCAGAGTAGTAATACTTTTAATGGGCTTTCGGCAGGTAGCTACCAGCCAAGAGTAAGAGATAGCAACGGTTGTATTCAATCTTTACCTGCCGTAGTAATGAGCGGAATAAATTCTATACAAGCAGCGGCTACTGTTATTAATGCAACATGTTTAAGTGCCAATGGTAGCATTACGATTAATGCCACAGGAGGGAATGCACCATACAGGTATTCCTTAAACAATGAAAATTGGCAAACATCTAATTCATTTAGTGTAGTACCGGGTAATTATTCAGGTTATGTTTTAGATAACACAGGATGTGCCGTCACTATCAGCGGAATTGTTGTTGGAATGAATAATATGCTTACTCTTTCAATGCCAGCAAGTGTTTCAATTTGTGAAGGCAGCTCAACTCAACTAGCAGTTTCTTCAATTGCAAGTCAGTTTTTCTGGTCACCAGCAATCGGATTAAGCAACGCCAATATCGCAAACCCGGTAGCAAGTCCAGCTACAACCACCCAATATACTGTTACTGCTACGTTGGGTACTTGCCAATTAACAGGCACAGTAAATCTTATTGTTAACTCTGCACCAATTCCAAATGCTGGAGCAGATATAACAATGTGTGAAGGACAAACTAAGCAATTACAAGGTTCGGGAGGAACAAGATATACATGGTCACCATCAACTTTTATAAACGGAACAGGGGGAAGTCCTACTATTACTCCCGATAGAGACATTGTTTATACATTGTCGGTAGTGGATGCTAATAACTGTTCGTCTTTGATTAAGGATACGGTAAAAGTTTTTGTGAAACCCTCTCTTAAGGTTTTAGTTTCGCCATCAGATACTGTAGTTCATGCCGGAACTAAATTTAAATTATCGGCAATTGCAACAGATGCAACCTTCGTTTGGTCGCCATCAATAGGTTTAGATAATCCATTTATTGCTAACCCTGAATTAACAGTAAGTACCGATAATCTTTATAAAGTAACCGCTATTACACCAGAAGGATGTAAAGCTGAAGGTGTTGTAAAAATTAGGGTATATAAAGGTCCTGATATGTATATCCCTACAGGATTCACTCCAAATGGGGATGGACGAAATGACACATTTGCACCATTTACTGTTGGTATTAAGGAATTAAGATATTTCAGGATTTTCAATCGTTCTGGGCAGTTGATTTTCTCCACCAGCAGGATAGGTGACGCATGGGATGGCAGGTTTAAGGGTGCCCAACAGCCTAGTGATGTATATGTTTGGATGGCAGAGGGAATAACCGGGAATAATGAAGTTATTAGGAAAAAAGGAACCATTATGCTCATTCGTTAGTAAGTCATCTTTTTCCGTTAATAAAATATTGATTACGCCACCGGATTTAATTCGGTGGCTTTTTATTGAAGCCTTATTTTTGCGACCTCATCAGTTTTTTTTTGATGAGTAAATTAATTCCAAACAATCATGGTAGATGTATTACTCGGCCTCCAGTGGGGCGATGAAGGAAAAGGCAAGATCGTTGACTTTTTTGCAAAGGATTATGATCTTGTAGCCCGATTTCAGGGAGGCCCCAATGCCGGGCACACTTTATATGTGAATGATAAGAAAGTAGTACTGCACCAAATACCATCCGGTGTTTTTCATAAAGGGATCATCAATCTTATTGGTAATGGAGTAGTGCTTGATCCGGTTACTTTAAAAAAAGAATGTGACTTGGTTGCTTCTTTTGGAATTGACCTGAAGAAGAATCTTTTCATAGCTGAAAGAACACATCTTATTTTACCTACACACCGGGCATTAGATAAAGCAGCGGAATTATCAAAAGGTAGTCAGAAGATTGGTTCAACCCTTAAAGGTATCGGCCCAACATACATGGATAAAACGGGTCGCAATGGTTTGAGAGTGGGGGATTTGCTGGATAAAAGTTTTACCACATCTTACATAAAACTAAGATTGAAGCACCAACGTTTGTTGGATAATTATAATTTTCAGGAAGATATAACTGCCTGGGAAGAAGAATTCTTTGAAGCCGTTGAGTTTTTAAAAGAATTGAATATTGTAAACGGAGAGTATTTCATTAATAAGCATATCAAAGAAGGGAAAAGAGTATTGGCGGAAGGCGCACAAGGAAGCATGCTGGATATTGATTTTGGAACTTTCCCATTTTTTACCTCTTCAAGCACTATATCTGAAGGAGTAATTATAGGCTTAGGTGTTGCACCTCAGCTTATCAGAGATGTAATTGGCGTAACGAAAGCCTACTGTACAAGAGTGGGAGGTGGTCCTTTTCCCACAGAATTGGAAAATGAAACAGGGGAAGAATTGAGAAAGATTGGGAACGAATTTGGTGCTACTACCGGCAGGCCACGCCGTTGCGGTTGGGTTGATCTGGTAGCCTTGAACTTTGCCTGTATGATAAACGGAGTTACCAAAATTGTAATGACAAAAGCGGATGTTTTGGATTCCTTTCAAGAACTTCAAGTTTGTACCGAATATAAAATAAACGGTAAGACAAGCCGGGAAATCCCCTTTCAACTGGAGAGGTCAAAGCCTGAGCCAGTGTATAAAGTTTTTCCGGGTTGGAACATTGATACCAGTGCAGCAAAAACTTATACAGATTTGCCTGATACCATGAAAACCTATGTTAACTTCATTAACGAATACCTGGGAGTGAAGGTTTCTTATATCTCCAATGGCCCGGGAAGAGACCAAATTGTATCAACAGAGTAAGCATAAATATTATTACTGAAAAAAACACTTTAAAAATTTGGCGGATTAAAAACTTCGCTGAAATTTTACAGCATTAATCCTATAAGCGTATGGCAGCAAAACCAGAAAAAAAGATTGCAGGTAAAACTAATTCGGAATCCGAAAAAGAAGCCGCAAAAAAACCATCTCCAAAATCTAAGAAGAAAGAGGAAGATGATGATGACGATTTTGAAGATGATGATGAAGATGTAGCACCTGTAAAGAAAGGAGCTAAGTCGTCGTCAAAAAAAGGAAAAGACGATGACGATGATGATGATGGCGGAGAAGATGAGCCTGACGATTGGGAAAAACCCGAAGAAGAAGAGGAGGAATGGGATCCCGACTTTGAAGAGTTTGATGTTCCTAAGTCGAAAGGAAAGAAAGCAGTTGGGGGTGCAAAAAAACCGGCTGACGATGATGATGATTTGAAATTGGATGATGAATTCAAAGATTTGTTTAATGATAAGGATGATCTTGATGACGAGGATGACGATTACTAAATCTAACGATATTAAAGTGGAGAAAATATTTTGACGCAAACTTCTACCACAAAAGTTACTTATGCAATAGGCGACTTTATAGAGACCAAACAAAAAGTGTTGAACTGGTTACAACGGTTCAACACTTTTTGTTTTTTGGATAATCACCAATACCAGATACTGCCACATTCACAAGAGTGTTTGTTGGGGGCGGGAGTAAAACGCCAGCTCAAAGCAAATGCTGGTAATGCGCTGGAGCAGTTGCAAAAATTTATCGGACATAACCAAAATTGGCTTTTTGGCCATCTTGGGTATGATCTGAAAAATGAAATCGAAAAAGTGCATTCTTCTCATGCTGATGAAATAGGTTTTCCTGATCTTTTCTTTTTTGAGCCTGAATATTTAATTCGATTATCAGAACAAGAAATAATTATTGAAGGGGAAAATCCAAGGCTTGTTTTTGACGAGATCATTAGTGCTGATAAAAGAGATTGTAAAAAAGGAACTCCACCAGCAATAAGAAGCAGTCTTTCCCGTGAAGAATATATAGCAGTTATTAAGAAATTGAAAGAGCATATTCTTCGGGGCGATTGTTATGAAATTAATTTTTGCCAGGATTTTTTTGTCGAGGATTGTATTATTGATCCGCTTAGCATCTATAAAAGATTAAGTATAGAATCTCCTAATCCTTTTTCTGCATTATATAGAGTGAAAGACCAATGGCTGATTTGTGCCAGCCCCGAACGGTTTTTAAAAAAGCAAGGCAACAGCATTTTATCGCAACCGATTAAAGGAACATCCAAAAGAGAATTATTAAATACGGAATTGGATGAGCTGAACAAACTCGATCTGTATCATAGTGTCAAAGACCGGTCAGAGAATGTAATGGTAGTTGACCTTGTAAGAAATGACCTTGCCAAAATTTGTAAAGAAGGAACCGTAAAGGTTGACGAACTTTATGGTATTTATTCTTTTCCGCAAGTACATCAAATGATCTCAACTATCAGTGGTGAGTTAACGGATGATATATCCTTTAGCGAAATAATACAAGCAACTTTTCCAATGGGGTCCATGACTGGTGCGCCAAAGAAAAGAGTCATGGAATTGATTGGACAATATGAAACCACTAAGAGGGGTATTTTTTCCGGCGCAGTAGGTTATATTTCTTCCGAAGGTGATTTTGATTTTAATGTGGTAATCAGAAGCATTATGTATAATGCTTCTACATCTTATCTTTCTTTTAAAGCCGGTTCTGGTATTACTTTTTATAGCGATCCTGAAATGGAATGGGAAGAATGTTTATTAAAAGCAGCAGCAATAAAAAAAGTGTTGGAGGCTGACTATTGAATTCCGCTTGAAGATTTTAGTAGCAGTTGAATACTTTCATCCAGTATCTGGTATCTTTTAGTAACAAAAATATTCATCTTCTGTGTAGGCAGGCGAAGATTATATTTTCCATTCAATGCAATCTCATTGTCAAAGCCCGGGTTATATTTATTAAAAGTAGCTACATCAATTTCTGTATGCTTAATGATGACGGTAGAATTAAATCTACCTGTAATATTATAGGCGGTTGAATTAGCCATTTCATCTTCTTTCAATTGCAAGTTTCCATCCAGCAAATCTTTCACTTCACTTTTTGTAATGGTAGTAATGCCCCCTTCTCCTTCAAAAATATAATGCGTAGCAATGAATTTTTTTACATGGTTCATTGATTCATTAGGAAGATGATATTGCAAGGTCCAGAAGTCTTTACTGCCGCCGCTTCTTTTAATGGCTTTATTTACATTACCGGGGCCGCCGTTATAAGCTGCTACTACCAGCAACCAGTCGCCATATTTTCTGTACAAATCTGTAAGAAGACTGGCTGCCGCATGAGTGCTTTTATAATAATCTAGTCTTTCGTCGTAATGCTTTGTTACTTTCAACCCATATTCTTTAGCTGCTGCGGGCATAAAAGCCCATGGCCCAACAGCACCTGCCCAGGAAATAGCGTTGTAACGAAGACCTGATTCGATCACTGCTAAATATTTCATTTCTTTCGGTACACCATGTTGCATCAATATAGCATCCATCATATCAAAATAGGGAGAAGCCCAATCCTTCATCGCCAGCATTCCCTTTTTATTTTTGGCAATATAACTCTCCACAAAGCTTACTGCCATGGGATTTAATCTTGCACCATTTAACCCATCACCTGTAATAGCAGTGGCGAATAAATTCTTAAATCCAAGCTTTGGATCAGTTGCAGAAATAGCATTTAGTTTAACTGAATCCTTCTTTACGGTTGTGTCAATAGCTTGTTGCTGCCCGGCTAACAAATTTGTAACCAGTAGCACAGCAATTAATGAGAATGATATTTTTGGGAGTTTTTTCAAATCGTTGCGCATTGAAATTTACAAGCTTACACTAGGACATCAATGAATCTGAAACCTGCAGCAAAGATACCTCATCAAAGGCGTTTGCCATAACCTGTAAGCCAAAAGGCATGCCGTTACTGTGTTTAAACATTGGAAGAGAGATAGCAGGAATACCCACCAAATTAGCCATTACGGTGTAAATATCAGCAAGATACATAGCGATCGGGTCGCCCATTTTTTCGCCGGTTTTGAAAGCTGTAACAGGCGAGGTTGGGAGTAATATAAAATCAAACTGACTGAAAATCAGCTCTGTTTTGTCTTTTAACAGCTGACGGACTTTTTGTGCTCTGGTAAAATACGCATCGAAATAACCGGCACTTAGTACGAAAGTTCCAAGCATTATTCGTCGCTTCACTTCTTTGCCAAATCCTGCTGATCTTGACTGCTTATAAAACTCTGTTAATTCAACTCCGGGACTATTAGTTCGGTAGCCAAATTTTACTCCATCAAACCTGGAAAGATTAGAAGAGGCTTCCGCAGTAGTTAGCACATAATAGGCCGGAACGATATAATCGAGCAGATCAAACGCTACTGCTTCAACAGTATGTCCATCTTTTTTTAAATCGTCAATGCGAATTTTTATTGTAGAAGCAATTTCTTTATCAATACCCGGATGATCTAATGCTTCATTGAAATAAGCAAAGCGAAATTTTTTATTTGATTTTAATAGAGAAGAATAAGAAGGCACTTTATGTTGGGATACAGTGCTATCATACTCATCTGCGCCAGCCATCACTTCTAATAAAAGAGAAACATCAGCAACAGTATTTCCAAAAATGCCTATCTGGTCAAATGAAGAAGCATAAGCAATTAAACCATAGCGGGAAATTCTGCCATAAGTTGGTTTTAATCCAATAATCCCACAAAAATCTGCTGGTTGACGAACAGAACC
>CAZXMP010000154.1:0-3413 GCA_964641575.1 uncultured Chitinophaga sp.
GCTTCGTAATCAAAATGACTTCCTTCGACACTGGCTTTACGTAGTTGGCAGAGGTTTGCTATTTGTGTTCGGAAACAATGCCCTTCTTCTAATAACCACAACTTATTCGGGTCAATATCGGTTGGTAATACGTACGTTTTTTTGAACGCCGCATTTTTTGGTGATATATAAGCAACCATTTCTTCATAGAACAAAACAGTTTCCTTTATTCCTGCTTCATGCAATGGTGTAACAAGAATGCCGGTATCTATTCTTCCTTCTCTTAACCGGCTTATGATTGTATCCGTTGTCATTTCATTGATGATGAGTTTTATCAACGGATATTTTTTTGTGAAGGATGGAATAAATAATGGTAAAAGGTAAGGGGCTAATGTAGGAATAATAGCAACTTTCAGTTCGCCTGCCAGCACACCTTTTTTTAATTGTAAAAAATCAGAAAGGTTGTTTCTTTCTTCAATAATTTTTCTTGCATATGCTATTACTTCTGTGCCAACAGCAGTAGGTATAACTGGTTGTTTACTCCGGTCGAAAATGCGGATACCCAATTCTTCCTCCAATTTATGTAATTGCATACTCAATGTTGGCTGGGTAACATAGCTGGCAGCAGCAGCTTTAGCAAAATGACGATAGGTATCAACCGCAATTGCATATTCAAGCTGGGTAAACGTCATGATATAGATATTTTCTATTTGATCATGAAGTTATTCATTCTTTACTATAAATAACTTTTGCAGGCAAGAGCAGAATATAAAATCAGAATCGTGGGCAAAGAAGATATTCACCTTTGTCTTTTCTGAAAGCTCTGTACGAAACAGATAATTCAAAACCACCTCTACCATAACTGGAAGGTTTCAATTTTGAAATATTTACATCGTAACTAATTGCTACGGAGAAGGGATTGTAATCAATTTTTATAACAGGTATCAGGGCATCATTCCATCGTAGAAAAGCACCGGCATGTAATGTGTAAGCAGGATTGTCCATATCGTCTCCCAATTTTAATCCACCCATAGCACCAGCTACCGTTTCAGAAAATCCACCTTGCTTAGTTTGGTCAGCCTGCACTGTTACATATGCATTTTCTGAAACACTGAACCGAAGTCCACCTGAAAAAACTAGTTTGGGGTTAAGCTCTATATTGTTGTTGCGGTAAAATGAATTATTAGGCCGGTTGAAATGGTGATAGGCGGCCCCAATAAAAAAATTATTATCTGGATTATAATTTAAATTTGAATTGTAACTGATACCCACACTACCATCAAGATAGTTATACTGTGTATTGGCAAAATTTTCACCGATACCGCCACCGCCATACTGGCTATTAGTAGTGACTTTGGATGGGTCAAATCGACGCTGCACCCAACCGCCCATAAAACCTAGTGACAGATAACGATTGTTTTCACTACTTAGTGATTTGTGATAATTTAATACCGGCAATACATGTGCAGAGGTCCAGCCAATAGTTCCAGCTCTGTCAAATAGCATTTGCATGCCTGTTGTTATAAAATCATTGCTTTTTCCAACCGGGATTTTAAATTCTGCATTCAATGAGCCTGTTCTGTATGCATTGGTTACACTATTCCATTGATCCCGGTAAACTGCCTGTACTCTGGTGTCTCCGGTAAAAATTCCGGCGAGTGAAGGATTTCTCCAAAGGGGTGCTTCAAAGAATTGTGAAAAATGAATATCCTGTGCACACACAGTTAGCTGCGAACAACAACCTATTGCCAGCAAAGAGAAAATATTTTTTATAACTGCTATGGTTCTCATGTTATAGGATCAATGCAATATTTCCATTGAGTTTGATTATATCACCATTTTCACAAAATACTTCTGCCTGGTACACATATACATCGGCTTGGGCTTTTCGGCCTTTAAATGTTCCATCCCATCCATAAGATGCATCATTAACCGGGAAATTTTGTTTCTCAAAAACTACTTCACCCCAGCGATTAAAAATGCGTAAAAATTTTGTTCTTGCTAACCCAACACCTCTTGGATAGAATACATCATTACTTCCATCTGCATTGGGAGAAAAAGTATTTGGTATAAACAAGTTTGATTGCTGACATAATACCTGGACCACGATGTTGCCAAAATTCCGGCAACCATTTACATCAGAAAATATTACCTGGTAGTTTGTATTAAAACTTGGGCCTGCTTCTGGGTTTGCACAATTGGTACAGCTAAGCCCGGTAACAGGTGTCCAGGACCAGGTGATTACATTTGGTGTATATACTGCTGGTATGATAGCAGGAAAGCCAGCTTGTATGGTTAATGTAGGAGGCATTGTTACCGTTGGCAAAGGATTTACCAAAATATTTTGTGTGGTGGTATCCCTGCATCCGCTACTGTTGGTAGCATAAGCGGTAACTGTAAAAGTGCCTGCCTGTAAATATCGTTGTGCAACAGGATCTTCAAGCGTTGAAGTATTACCATTCGGAAAAGTCCATTCCCATGTTACTACTGAAGTGTCGGGTTGAAGGAAAATACCGGAATGAAGTAGTGAGGAGTTTACGCATACAACAGTATCACCTCCAATATCAATTAGTGGTCTTTGTACTACAGCAATATAATTGGGTTTGGTTAATGTATCACGACAACCAGACTGTGTAAGAATAGCTAGCTGAACGGTATATAATCCCGGAGCTGTATAAGTATAAGAAGGGTTTTGGAGAGTGGAAGTTCCGCCATCACCAAAGTCCCAGTTAAAATCTGTAATAGGATCATTGAAAGTAGTAGAGTCGGTGAAATTGGCGGTACCGAAATCGCAGAATAAACTATCGTCTACTCCAAAATTTGCTCTTGCACCAATTACAAAGACGGTATCAAGGCCTTGAATAGGTATGATACAACCAGACGGGTCTGTCATAATTACTTTTGGTAAAAAATTTCCAAACGATGTATATATATGATTGGTAGTTGGTGTTGTTGTTGTTTCGGTATAGCCATCACCAAAGTCCCAGTAATAAGAACTAATAGTTGCAGAAGTAACAATATTTAGACTTACATCCAGTGGTTTACATCCACCAATAGGTAGATAATCAACTCTTGATCCCGCCGTATCATCTAATACAATTCTTTGAAATGCAGAATCAAGACAACCACCAGGACTGGTAATTAGTAATTTAACCAAATAAGTACCGGGTGTTGAATAGAAATGCACCGGGTTATTTAATGTGGAAGTGCCTTCACCAGGACCAAAATCCCAAACTACCGAAGTATAAAAAGTAGATGTGTTAGTAAACTGAACCTCAAGTGGCGCACAGGAACTTACTGAATCACTAACTGTAAAGCTGGCGTTTGGTTCATCTACACGGATGTAGGCAACTTTTGTAATTGAGTCTGCACAACCAAAAGGATCTTCAATTTTGAGTTTTACATCATAAAGTCCCGTTGCGGCATATGAGTAA
>CAZXMP010000154.1:3423-9088 GCA_964641575.1 uncultured Chitinophaga sp.
AAATTCCCACTGACTTGTGAAACCTGCTGGTGTTGAAGTATTGGTAAAAGTAACAATGCCACCCGGGCAGGAAAGAGTATCAGCGGTTATAAAATCAGGTATTGGGTCTGTAGCATTAATTAAATTAGAAATAGTAATACTATCACGACAACCTGCTGCATCCGTAATAATTAGTTGTACTGAATAAACGCCGGTTGTATTGTAGGTATGCTGAAAAGGTGGTGATGGAAAATCCTGAGTCACACCATCACCAAAATTCCAACGCCAGTTTACTATTGCATTAACACCATCGGTTACAGACAAATCATTAAAAGTAGTTGTAAATCCGGTACAGCCACCAGTATTGGTGGCATTGAAACCTGCAGTAGGACCATTGATGCGGATATAATTAACTTTTGTTCCTACATCCTGACATCCATTAATATCTATTGTTGTAAGTGTTACTGTATAAGTGCCAGCAGTAGTATAGGTATGTGAAACGTTAATGCTAGTAACTGTAACTGGTGGAGAGCCATCACCAAAATCCCATGTGTACGATACTAAGTTGGCCGCATTAATACCGATTGCCTGGAAATTTATTTGTGCAATTTTACAAGCAGATGTTTGGTCCGCACTAAAGTCGGGATTCTCATCCACTGAGCGAACTGTTTGAAAAGTAGTATCAGCACATGCTCCATTTGTAACAATCAATCGAACTGTATAAACTCCCAGCGCAGGAAAACTATGGGTTGGGTTTTGTAAAGTTGAAATGGGAGAACCATCACCAAAATTCCATTCCCAGGTATGAGGAAGCGATAGGTTAATTAATGATTGATCAGTATAGCTAAATTCCAACCGGTTGCTACAATTAGGTGTTACCTGAAACCTGGCAATGGGCGGTAAAACCCGCATGTAATTAGGTATTAAAAGTGTATCCGGACATCCATTGTTAGTCGCAATTAATCGGATGCTAAAATAACCGGTATCATTATAACTGTGTATAGGGTTTTGTAGAATAGAAGTGCTTCCATCTCCAAAATCCCAAAGCCATTCATCAACTGGAGCTGGTGTTAAATCAGTAAACTGAACAGGCTGCCGTCCACAAACCGGGTTTGGTACAGCGTTAAAATTTGCAACCGGTTTTGAACCCGTTCTTACTGCGCTATTAATGATTAATGTATCCCGGCATCCACCACTTGTGGTAATAACCAATCGAACATTGTAAGTTCCTTGTACTGGATAAGTATGTGTAGGAAATTGATTAAAATCCAGCGGAGTGCCATCACCAAAATCCCACTCATAAGAAGTTACTACATCCAATGCTGTAATAACTGGTATTGGAGTGATCGTAAAAGGAATGCAACCCCTGTCGGGTAAACCAGTTATACTAATGGTAGCCCGTTGAATATTAATATAAGCAGGTCTTATAATTGTATCGGGACATCCAAAAGCGTTTGTTGCAATCAATCTTACCGTAAAGTTTCCGTAGGTAGTATAAGTATGTGATGGGTTTTGAAGAGTTGAAGTTCCGCCATCTCCAAAGTCCCACTCCCAGCCAGTTGCACCACCGGTTGATAAATCCTGGAAGTTTACAGTGAGGGGTGGTTCGCATCGGGAAGTAACAGGTGCTGTAAAATCAGCAACTGGTCTGGGATTTACAACTATTGTATTGGTTGTAGAATCAAGACAGGAAGTATAATTGCTATACACTTTTACAGTATAGGTTCCGGGAAGCGAATAAGCATGTGTTGCCGTAAGCCCTGTACCTGTTCCTCCATCGCCAAAATTCCATGAAGAACCTGCCGGTACTGGTGTAGATGTATTGGTGAAAGTTGCCGGCTCATTAACACATATACTTGCCGGTCCGGTAAATGCAGTTGTAAAATTGCCTATAACTAATGGGGCACTTGTAATTGTATCAACACATCCTGCAGTACTTCTTGCTATTAATCGTACAACAAAACTTCCGTTTGTAGCAAATGTATGCGTTGGGTTTGTGGCGGTTGAAATAGGAGAACCGTCACCAAAATCCCATTCATAGCTTAGCGTAGGCGGGCCGGTGGTAGTATTGGTAAAAGTAATATTTGCCGGAGCACTGCAAACCGTAGGTTGTGAGTTGGTAAAGCCAGCAGTTACACCATTAGTTGCGGTTATATAATTAGGACGGCTAATTACTCTTACACATCCTTTATCATTAGTTACTCGAAGTGTTACTGTAAAGTTGCCTGCTGTTTCATAAATGGCTTCGGGGTTTTGTAAAGAGGATGTTACGCCATTTCCAAAATCCCAGGCCCAAGTTACATTGGTGTTGCCAATACCTGGCGTGGAAATATCTGTAAATTGAACTCTCAAAGGAAAGCAACCCGCAACACTGCTGGCAGAAAAATTTACGGTTGGCGGCTCCCATACTGTGATATAATTAGTTCGGACTAAAGTATTTGAACCATTTGCATTAGTAGCAGTTAGTGTAACGGTATATGTGCCAGGTGTAAAGTAAGTAGCAGTTGGATTTCTAAGTGTGGAGGTATTACCATTTCCAAAATTCCAGTTCCACGAAGTTGGGTTTCCTGTGGATTGATCCTGAAACGTTACAATTAGAGGTGAACAGCCTGATAAAGGGTTACCGGTAAAATTAGCTGAAGGCACTTGGGCTGATGCTATAGTGCTCCCAAAAAAAATTACGATAGATAAAGCAATCAGTTTTGTAAGGATATGGTTCGATGCTGACCTCAATGGCGGTAACCGGTTTGATAGTTTTTATAAAAACGTTTTCTACAGGTAAAAATTATTCATAACAGGCTAAATAATTAGTATTACTTGCCAGATAAGAACAAAAAAAATGAATCTTGCTACGAAATCAGTTGTTGTCTTTGTATATCAAGACATTACCTTAGGAAAATAGTTTAAAGAACAGGACGAATTTTGCAGCAAATGTAGTGAAGAAATATGGCTTAATTATTATTCTTTGTCCAATCTCATTGTTTTGGTTTCGGCACCAACATTTTGAGTAGCAACTACAAAGGTCCAGCTATTGTTGGTAATTTGCCAGCTTCCATTAATTAATGAGAGAGGATATGCTGGCGAAGTGAAGTTTGCGTAAGTAGTCATATTTGACGCATTGCCGTCCCAGTTTCCTTTTTTTTCAAAGATTCCACTTTTAATCGCATCTACTGTTTTATCGCTATAGTATTTGAAACGATAAGTGGAGAAATCAGCAGTAATATCTATACCATTATGAACAAAATTAGTAACCTTCCATTGTCCATCGGTCATAGCCTTTATTACCAGGTCTTCTTGTATATTTTCAATTGCTTTTTTACATCCCGTAAACAGGGAAGCAATTAGCATAAAAGTGATAATTTTTTTCATGCGGGGTTTTGATAATACACAAAATAGTCATATTTCAGAGGCTATGCAAGCAATAATTACGGTAACGTTAAAAATTGAGTTTTTAAACCGTAAAATATATTGCTTTAGTAGCTTAGCATTTTCGGATAGTTTTCTATTCTCCACTTAATTTCATGATGTATGACTAAAGCAACAGCCGTACTGCTTTATCTGTTTTTAGTTTCTGTAAGAAGTATGGCCCAGATTCCGGAAAAAATACTTACTAGTTGGGCAGATAAATCTCCGATAGAAAAAGTGTACCTGCATACCGACAGAGAAAATTATATAGCGGGTGAAACGCTTTGGTTTAAAGCCTACCTGTATTCTAATTTTTACCCGGATACCATCAGCACTACCTTATATGTGGAATTGGTTAACGAGTCATCAAAAATTATTGACCGTAAAATTATACCTGTTTTTTGGGGAGCCGCCCGTGGCCAGTTAGATATACCAGATTCTCTATCGAGCGGTAATTATATAATCAGGGCTTATTCTGCTACAATGCTCAATCAGGCTTCAGATTTTATTTTTAAGCGTAGTGTTTTTGTTTATGGAAAAAATAATAAAACAGGGGCCAATACTCCGGTTGCAGGTATAATTCGGCTTGAGTTTTTCCCGGAAGGGGGCACCCTGTTAAGCGGGGTAGCAAATGCTGTTGCATTTAAAGCAACTAACGAAAATGGATTACCTGTTACTACCAGCGGAAGTTTATATAATGATAAGCAACAGCTTTTATCATTCAATAGCTACCATAATGGCATGGGCATGATTGAATTTACTCCTGCTGCAAATGAAAAATATTATTTTTTACTCGATGGCCATCCATTGACTAAATATTACTTACCAGATGCAACAGATAAAGGCATAGCATTGGCAGTTGTAACTAACCAACGGGAACTTCAATTTGAAATACACCAATCAATTAAAGACCCTGCCTTTCAGGCAGCATATATCATTGGGCAAATGCAGCACCGGGTTATTTTCCGGCAAGAGTTAAGTCCAGGCAAACAGGCAATTAATGGATTCGTAAATACAAAAAATTTAAACTCTGGAATTATACAGCTCACTGTTTTTAATAGCGATGGTATTCCGCTGGCAGAAAGATTGTGTTTCATTGACAACAAAGAATATATTCAACAAGCAGAGTTGGTCACTGATACTATGAGTTTTGCGGTAAAAGGTAAAAATCATTTTAGGCTGCTGATGAAGGATACAGTCGTTGGAAATTTCTCTGTATCAATCACAGATCCGGCATATGATATTTTGCCGGAGAGAGACAATAATATTTTTTCTTCTTTATTACTTACATCAGATATTAAAGGATATGTTCATAATCCTGCCTGGTATTTTAGAGTTAATAATGATTCTGCCCGAAGAGCCATTGACCTGGTGATGATGACGAATGGCTGGCGCCGCTTTAAGTGGGATGATTTAATAAAGAACAATAAAACCCCGGAAAATAAATACATAGACCTTTCTTATATAACACTTACCGGGAGAGCCAATCTCTTGGATTCCAAAAAACCATTTGCAGAAAAAGATTTGCTGATATCAATTTATAATGCTGATTCTACCAGCACTTTTCAAGTGGTAAATACAGATAAAGAAGGTTATTTTCGGGTAGACTCCATGTTTTTTTGGGGTAACACCCGCCTTTTATTCAGCGATAGCAGGGGAAAGAAAAGTCAGTACATAGAGGTTAAGTTGTCTGCTGATTCATTGGCAAAGCAATTTTCATTTCGGTCAATGGGTAAGCTTCCTTCTCTAATTAATGATTCACTGGTTGGATTTCGCAAAGCAGCTCTGGCTATGGATTACGATGCAATACAAAAAGCAAGTGGTATCATGCTGGAAGGGGTAACTATAAAAGGAAAGAGAAAGAAAACACCAACAGAAGAAGTAGAAGAAAAATATACCAGTGGATTGTTTACAGGTATGTCAGACCAAACATTAGATTTGGTTAATACGATTGAGACCTTAAGTCAGCGAAATATTTTTGAATACTTACAATCAAGGGTTCCAAGTATTACGATCAGTAACGCCGGTCCATTTCAAACAGATTATGTTCTTTATTATCGGGGCGGTGCTACCACAAGTTTGCGGAATCCCGCACCCATGGTATTGTATTTAGACGAAATGAGAACGGATGCAGCCATCATTGCCAACTTAAGACCCAGCGATATTGCGCTGGTAAAAGTGTATAGTCATTTTGTAGGGGCTCCGGGAAATGGAGTGGGTGGAGTGCTTTCCATTTATACAAAAAAAGGGGAAGACTTACGGGCTGCAGATGTATCGGCGG
>CAZXMP010000155.1:0-9080 GCA_964641575.1 uncultured Chitinophaga sp.
CCCGTACGATTAGCTTTTTCTGTTTCTCATCATAGGCCGCCATCATAGCAAGTAATTGTTTTTTCTGCTGCTCCAGTTGTTGCAACTCCTTTTGCACTTGCTGGTATTCAGTTTCTGCTTTGGAAAATACTTGTGCATCGGCTTTTGTAAGAGGTTTGTTTTGTAAGTTTACCTGCCCTGTTACAAGGCCAGTAATAAACAGGAACATTAATGTTGCCAGGTATTTACTTTTCATGTCGGTTGGTTTTACTAAAATTACCAATAATTTTTCTCAAACAGGGCAGGTGTTTAATTTAAAAAGAGCTTGAACAGATGCAACGAAAAAAACCAGATGTAGATATTATCAGTGATATACTTAAGTTATCAATGGAAGCATATCCGGATTCAACCTTTGTTCATAGTCTCAACTACCAGTATATTGAAAGGGGGGGGCTTAGTAAAAAACAATTGGAAGGTCTTTATCAAAAAGCAGTAAAGGTGAAGTCAATTCCCGTAGGTAAACTGGCAACATTGGAAGCGGTAATTCTTAAAAAGCCTACCAGGTATAAATCTGATTTGCCTGCCAATACTCCTTTGTATGAAAAAGATGAAGCGACCGGAATGATGATACATGATATTCTGGCAAAGTATCCGGAACACAAAAGGGTTCTATTCTTCCAATCGAAGTTTGAAAACAATGAACCGTTGTTGCCTGCTGAAATTGCAGAATTACAACGATTCTCAAAAATGCTCAAGTGATCTAAACTATGTGGTTGTATGAAATATATGCTTGTTTCGTTTTTACTATTCTTTGTAACTGCTACTACACAATCTCAAACAATGCTTAGCAATCAATTGGATTCATTATTCGCTACTTATTTTAAACCCGATGAACCCGGAGGAGCTGTGCTGCTGGTAAAAGATAATAAAATAGTATGGAAGAAAGCATACGGTATAGCGGATATCGATACAAAAGAAAAAATAACTACCAATACTCTTTTCAATACCGGCTCTATTAGCAAAACATTTGTGGCATACGGTATACTTAAACTCGCAGCAGAGAACCAACTTTCATTGGATGATAATCTGTATAAATATTTTCCAGATTTTAAAAATAAAACTATTGCTGAAAAAGTAAAGCTAATTCATTTGCTTACACATAGTTCTGGCTTACCAGATAGTCGTAAGGTTAAAGAAGAAAACGAGTTTTATCTAACAGCAAAAGATGAAGAGAATTTTGAACCCTTAAAAGCAACATTGGATTTAGAGTTTGAGCCGGGAACAAAGTATAAATATTCCAACCCATGTTTTAACGGGCTTGCATTAATTATTGAACGGGTTGCAGGTATAAAGTGGCAGGACTATATCAAGCAGAATATTTTTACACATGCGAAAATGAAGACATCTGATATTACGGATGGCTCCCATCCTTCAACAGGAGTAGCTCATGCTTATATCAAAAACAGCAATGGCGAATTTATCGAATTGGATTATGGCGAAGAGCCAACATTTGCCGCAGCGGGTAATGGAGGAGTTTGGAGTAGTGTAGAAGAGCTGTGGCAATACGAACAGGCTATTCAACAAAATGTTTTTATTGCTGAAGATTGGATTAAGAAGTCAAGAACGATCTATCCTTTTTCGGGGTGGAAAGATGCAAATCCAAACCGCCTTGGGCTTAGTTGGTTTATTACAAAAGAGGGTGATATGAGCATGATTGGCCACACTGGCTCACAAGGCGGCTTTATTAGTGATTATTGCTGGCTGCCTGAGCAAAATGTTTTTTATGTACTGTTATGCAATATTCCCAAGCCTATAAAAGATATGCGAATGAAGCTTTTTACTTTACTACAGCAGCATAAATGGCTGGATTAAAATCTCAGTAAAAATTATTTACCCCAGCGAAAAGTGGTGATATCAATACCAGCCAGGTCAAGCACCCTGTCAACAACCGTTGCAGCAACTTCTTCAATACTTGCCGGGCGGCTATAAAAGGATGGAGTTGCAGGACAAATAATTCCACCGGCTACTGTTACCGTTTCCATATTCCGGATATGTATTAAACTATATGGTGTTTCCCGTACTACGCAGATCAATTTTCTTCTTTCTTTCAATATAACATCAGCAGCTCTTGTAATAAGGTCGTTTGAAACACCTGTAGCAATGCGGCCTAAAGTTCCCATGGAGCAGGGAATAATAATCATCGTATCATATTGCCCCGAACCTGAGGCGAACGGTGCCATAAAATCGGTAGTGCTATAAAATTTTACAGGAAGTGTGGTGTAGGATTTATCAGCCAGTTCTGTTTCCCAAACTTGTTTAGCATTTTCCGTCATCACAACAGAAAGGTCAGACAATTGGTTCTTTGCTGCCAGCAGCTTCTCCAATAAAACTTTTGCATAAATAGATCCACTAGCACCGGAAATTGCTACTACTATCTTTTTCATATATGTATAAACCGATAAAGTTGGGTAAAGGTTGTGAAAGATAAATTAATTTACGCAAACGGTTGTTTACAGAAAGATTGTAGAGGTAATACTACAAGATCGTTGTTGTCACATTGAGTGCAATCAACAATTTGTGTTTTGTGTACAGATTTGGATGAATGGCTTAAAAAATAACTTCCAAATGTTTTGAGTTATGGTATTATTAACGATATTAGCTTTGAATTTTCATAGGATAAGGTTTAATGGTTAATGGTTTTTGATTAGGGCCCCCGACTCTCGAGTCGGGGTTCTTTTTTTCTGTACCCATAGGTTTCGAAACTCTGTCTTTATAAAAAATACCCTGTTTCGTTTTTAATGAGACAGGGCATTTTATTTAGTAGTCGAACTCTATTTTAGAAACCTTTTGGCTGCTTTGCAGGTTCAGCTGGTTTCTGCGTATTCTCATTACCCATATTTTCCATTATCCAGTTCGTCATTTTGCTCCAGAGATGAAAACTGGTATTATCCATTCCACCGGAAATGCCATGGTTCTTGTTTGGATAATAAGCACTTTCAAAATCAATATTACTTTTTACCAAAGCACTTATCATTTGTGTAGCATTTTGAAAATGTACATTATCATCTGCTGTGCCATGTATAATTAAGTATTTACCTTTTATTTTATCCGTGTGGTTGATAGGAGAGTTGTCATCGTAACCTTTCGGATTTTCCTGCGGTGTACGCATATATCTTTCGGTGTAAATATTGTCGTAGTATCTCCAGGAAGTAACAGGAGCTACGGCTATTGCTGCACTAAATACATCGCTTCCTTTGGTGATGGCAAGTGAACTCATAAAACCACCATAGCTCCATCCCCAGTGGCCAATATTACTTTTATCAACAAACGGCATATTGCCTATATATTTGGCCGCATCTATCTGATCTTCTATCTCAAATTTACCCAACTGTAAGTAAGTTTTCTTTTTAAACTCTTCACCACGATAGCCTGTACCTGTATTATCAACACTCACTACAATAAATCCTTTTTGTGCAAGCATCTGGTGCCATGAACTTACTGCACCAAAACGATTACCTACTTGCTGCGAACCGGGTCCGCCATAGTTACAAAACAGCACCGGGTATTTTTTTGTGGCATCGAAATTGGCAGGCTTCAGCATCCAGCCATTCAATGTATCGCCTTTGCTGTTGGGCACTTTAATAAATTCTGCTTTACCATAACCATACTCTTCCGTTTTTGCTTTTAGCTTACTGTTCTCATTGATCGTTTTTACAAGAGCCGTAGTGATATTTTTCTTTTTATCGACAATGATATTATGAAGTGTTACCGATTGTGGGGTATTCAGATCTGATCTATAATCCATGAACTGTGTAAAATCATCTTTCATTTCTGCACGGTGCCATCCTTCGCCTTGCGTTAATTGATAAGTTTTTTTACCATCAAAATCCGTTACAAATAAATTTCTGTCCATGGGGCGGGGGAAAGCCATGGTGTAAAAAATCCGGCGGTTCTTTTCATCCACCCCGTTAATACCTGTTACTTCAAAATTGCCTTTGCTGATCTGTGTTTTTGTTTTTCCATCAAGGCTGTAGAGGTAAATATGGTTGAAGCCGTTCATTTCGCTGGTCAGCAAATAATTTTTACCATCTTTTAAAAACTGCCAGTCGTCGTTAATGTCAATGTAGTATTTGTTTTTTTCCTGGTACAACGGAGTGGCAGCTCCTGTTTGTGCATTGGTCAGTAATAATTTGAGATCATTCTGGTGCCGGTTCATCCAGAATACTACCAATGAGTTATCATCCTGTGTCCATTTGATGCGGGGAATATAAATATCGCCCTGCTCATATTGTGCTTTTGCTTTAGTGCCGGTAGCCACATTATAAATGTATATATCAACATTCGAGTTATCATCACCAGCTTTTGGGTACTTGTAGATGTATTGTTTGTTATGTGCATTATCAAATTGTGTAAACTGGTATTCTTTTACCTTGCTTTCATCAAAACGATAGTAGGCGATATAATTTCCTTTTGGGCTCCATTGAAAGGCTTTAGTAAAACTGAATTCTTCTTCATACACCCAATCGCAATTACCATTGATAATATGGTTCCATTTACCATCGGTTGTGATGGCTTTGGCATTGGCTGATGCAACATCATAGACATACAGGTTATTATCTTTTACATAAGCAACCTTACTACCATCCGGAGAAAAACTTGCATGCATTACTTTGCTGGTATCTAATTTTAATAATTTGCTGCTTGCAAAATCATACACATAGCTATATGCTTTGGAGGAATGGCGATAGATGCTTTCCCTGTTAGTAAAGATTAGCACCCTTTTTTTATCATCGCTGGGTTGGTAGTCTGATAAGGACAATTTTTTGTCCTGTTCTTTAATATTGGCAGCTATTAACAGGCTGTCCATTGTTTCGCCGGCAAAACCGGGTACAAACTCACCCCGAAAAGTTCCTTTCTTATAAATGTCTTCAAGAGTAATTTGTTTTTGCTGGGCCATTGCCATCAGCGGTAGCAAGAATACAAAGAGAAAAATCTTACGCATAACTGAATTAATTTATTAGTGGTAAATGTACTGGAAACAGGGCAAAATGTGATGCCGTATATGTATTAGTCGGGAGTCGATAGTCTTTAGTTGGGAGTCAGTAGTCTATGATCCGGTTTTTAGCATTTTATTTCAAATGTATCCTAAGATAAAGAAGGTGGGTATTGGCAAATGCTGATACTTCGGCAAGCTCAGTAGAATTCAAGCAGTACAAGAGTGCGACGCAAGGGACGATGATAGTAGCAGTGCAGTTGGGGCAATAAAAAGCTCCCGCTAAAAAGGGGAGCTTTACATTTTATATTGAAAATGTATTTATGCTTTTACTTCCGCCATATCAGGTATCTTTTCTGATTTGTACTCACCGGCATCCAATTTCTTTTTGGTAGCAGAAAATGCTTCCAGTGTTTTTTGAATGTCTTCATCCGTATGCACCGCCGTTGGAATAAGACGATAAATAATATGTCCTTTTGGAATTACAGGATACACTACGATCGAGCAGAAGATGTGATAATTTTCCCGGATATCCATTACCATGGCCGTTGCTTCGGGCACATCACCTTTCATATAAATTGGTGTTACCACAGAATCAGTTTTACCAATATCAAATCCTCTTTCTTTTAATCCGGCTTGTAATTTTCTTGCATTCTCCCACAATTTATCTTTCAATTGCGGTTGTGTTCTTAATAGTTCCAATCTTTTTAAGTTGCCAACCACTAACGGCATTGGTAAACTCTTTGCAAATATCTGGCTGCGGATATTATAGCGGATATAATCAATGATCGTTTTATCACCTGCCACAAATGCGCCGATAGAAGCCATTGATTTTGCAAACGTAGAGAAGTACAGATCAATTTTGTCTTGCACACCTTGTTCCTCACCGGCACCAGCACCTGTTTTTCCTAATGTACCAAAACCATGTGCATCATCTACCAATAAACGGAATTGATATTTTCCTTTTAAGTCAGCAATATCTTTCAGGTTGCCCTGGTCGCCTGCCATTCCAAACACACCTTCGGTGATAACTAATATGCCACCGGCTTTTTGTTTTTCTATTAGGGCCGTTGCCCGTTGTAATTGTTTTTCAAAATCTTCGGTATCGTTGTGCTTGTACACATAGCGATGACCGGGGTGTAAACGTAAACCATCAATAATACAAGCATGACTTTCTGAATCATATACGATCACATCATGACGGCTACATAAAACATCGATAATACTTACCATGCCCTGGTAACCAAAGTTGAGCAGGGCAGCATCTTCTTTTCCTTCAAATGCGGCTAACTCTGCTTCCAGTTGCTCATGCAGGTTACTGTTTCCACTCATCATTCTTGCCCCCATTGGCAAAGCAAGTCCGTATTGTGCGGCGCCATCAGCATCTGCTTTACGAACTTCGGGATGATTGGCGAGGCCGAGGTAGTTATTAAGACTCCAGACGATCATTTCCTGGCCACGGAATTTCATGCGGCTGCCTATTTCACCTTCTAATTTTGGAAAAGCAAAATAGCCATGAGCTCTTTCACGGTGCTGACCAAGTGGCCCTGCATTCTTCAATAAACGATCAAAAATATCTGCCATATCAAGTAATTATTACCTTTTAAGAATGGCGCAAAGGTAAGGGTTTAAGCCCTTTTGGCAAAGAGGGTTATGGAAGAGGCAAGGCTTTCTTAATCAATTGATAAGCTTATAAAATAAAACTTTAGCAGCTACTCAGATCAGCAATTATTAAAACCTGAATTACCACCTGAATTTGATAATTTCATTTCATAATCAGTCAGCATGAAGTATATACTTTTCTTCTTCTTTTTTATGGCAAGTACCAGCTCCAAGGCTCAATCCGTTAAAAAGTTACATCGCAAAGCCACGTTGGTAGATACGCATAATGATGTACTCTCATCCGGTGTGTTGGATGGGATAGATATATCTAACAGAACTACCGAAGGCCATAGTGATTTGGTTCGGTGGAAAGAAGGCGGACTGGACGTTCAATTTTTTTCTGTATTTACAGGAGTAAAGGCAAGAAATAAGGAAGGATTTTTTCAGGATGCGTTAGCGGAAATTGATTCATTGCAAAGGTTAGTAAACCGCAATCCCAAATCAATGATACTGGCGACTGATTTTAGCGAAGTAAAAAAAGGAATACGGCAGGGAAAATTGGTTTCATTGATAGGCGTAGAAGGTGGCCACATGATAGAAGATGATATGGGAAAGCTGGTACAGCTTCGAAAAATGGGAATGCGGTACATGACACTTACCTGGAACAACAGTACCAGTTGGGCCAGCAGTGCAAAAGATGAAACCGAAAACCCGGCAAGCCTGAAACAAAAAGGGTTGACTGATTTTGGTAAAGGAGTTGTGAAAATGATGAATGAGTTGGGAATAATCGTTGACCTGTCTCATACCGGCGAGCAAACTTTTTATGATGCTATTGCAACAACTACCAAACCGGTTATACTTTCCCATAGTTCTGTTTGGAATATTTGCCCGGTGTTTAGAAATGTAAAAGATGAGCAGATAAAAGCAGTAGCAAAGAATGGCGGTGTTATTTGTATTAATTTTTATTCTGGGTTTATCAGTAAAGAGTTTGACCAACGTCAAGGTCAGTTGAATGGTACATTGCGAGATTCCATGCAACAGAATTTACTGCAAGCCAATAATGGTGATTCATCAGTTATGAGAACTAAATGGCGGGAGTATTATCGAACAGAAATGGAAAAAGTTCGTCCAACACTGGGCCAGCTAATTGATCATATAGATTACATCGTAAAATTGGTGGGGGATGATTATGTAGGCATCGGCTCCGACTATGATGGAGTAGGTTCTCTCCCCATCGGGCTTGAGGATGTAACTACTTATCCAAAAATTACAGAAGAACTGGTAAGAAGAGGTTACTCCAAAAAATCAATTAAAAAAATTCTTGGGGATAATGTGCTGCGGGTTATGAAAGCAAATTTTTAAACAATGTTAAATTGGTATAAGAAGTTTTGTTGCGGAATATTTTATTTGCTAAAAGAAAAAGCTAAATCCGATATACCCTTTTTTGCTACTTTTATGTTTACCGTATTTCTGTTTGTGTTAATACTAAATGGTGTTGAAAGTTTTATTTATATTTTGTTTAAAACACAGGATCAACTTAGTATAAATTTAGTATATGCATATGTGTTTATTTTTTCAATCCCTAATTATTTACTTGTTTTTAAGGGAAAGAGATTTTTGGAATTTTATGATAATAAATTACCACATTTAAGAGTAGTAGTGATTTTATTATTAATTTTTCTTTCTAGTTTAATTTTAATTTTGATGGGAGGTGTGAGGAATGGTAATGGATAATAGTCTTGATCTCTGTGACGTTCGGCATCAGTAGTGAAAACAAAAAAGCCCTTGAAGGGCTTTTGTATTGAAAATATCAATTCGAAATATCCACTTGCTTCACTTCACTTTCATTACCAGTTCTGTCAACAGCCGATACAGCTACTTTGCTAATTACAATTTGTATATTTTGTCCAGTCGTTTTTTTAATAGTGAATGATTTTTCCTTTCCACTCACAATAGTGTAACTCCAGGTATTTCCATAAGTATAATAAACTACATAATGAAAAACATCTTTTTCATCAGGGTGCGACCAGTTGATTTTTACATCTCCATTTTCATGCGAAGCTGTAACTGAAGGCGCAACAGGAGCTTTATTATCCAACCATGGACTTGCAGGAACCAATGCCTGTGTTCTATAAGGGCCATCTTTTATTCCTTTGGTCATGTTCGGATTTTTGGTAAGCGATGAAATGCTCCAATGCACCACCCCTTTGCTTTCCGGTAGCATTCCACGACTAATCATGATCTGACTGGTAATTTCATTTACGTTTTTTGCACTGGTATCACCACCCACACTTATGCCCGGCCATAGGTGACGTTTCATGGTGTTCTCTCCGCTCCACCAACCCAATAATACCGGAAAGCTTTGTCCCATTCTATTGATCGGCCAATATAATTGTGGTGTGAAATAATCGATCCAACCTTTATTCAACCACAATTTTGCATCCGCATATAATTGATCGTATTGATCAAAGCCTGTTACTGATTCAGGATAGCCGGGCCGCCAGAT
>CAZXMP010000156.1:0-8459 GCA_964641575.1 uncultured Chitinophaga sp.
AGGGATGATTCTATACGGGTAACTGCTACTACAGTTCGTATTCCGGTAATGGGTGGCCATAGTGAAAGTGTGAATGTAGAATTTGAAAATGATTTTGATTTAGCAGAACTGAAATCACTCTTAGCATCGGCCCCGGGTATTGTTGTACAGAATGATGATGCAACACAATTTTACCCAATGCCGATGGATGCACATGAAAAGGATGAAGTGTTTGTAGGGAGATTACGAAGAGATGAAAGTCAGCCGAATACGTTGAATATGTGGGTGGTTTCCGATAATCTTAGAAAAGGAGCTGCAACAAATGCGGTACAGATTGCAGAATATATGCTCTCGAAAAAATTACTTTGATTTTACTCCATACTCTTATTTATAAATGCTATTACCGGTTGCAGGGCTTCAAAAGCTGCAACCGTTTTTTTTACAAGATCTTTTGAAACAAGGTCTGTGTCTTTGATCTTTATCATTGCAATAAAGCTTTTCATTTTTAAGTATTCCGCTGCGGGATTATCAGCTTCATATCCTTTTGGTACACGGCTTAGAGAGTATTCAGCACTTTTACTTAAATCGCCATAAATGGATTTGAATTTTTTGGCAGCGATTAGTTTTTTGAAATCTGAAAAATTGTAATCAATCTCTTGCCTTACTTTTTTTAATTCGTCGGGCATGGGCATCCAAATGCCCCCACCAGTAAAACTGCTTCCCGGCTCTAAATGAAAATAATACCCGGCAGAGTTGTCTGCTTTTCTCCCGCCTTTATTAATGCTGGCGCCAAAGTTTGATTTGTAAGGAGATTTGTCTTTGGCAAAACGTATATCCCGGTTAATGCGGAACATACAATCTTTAGCAACAATATTTTTTATGGATGCATCTTTCTTTCCATGCTGATCAATAACTGCCTGAATGAAATTTGCAAAATCAGCTTTTGCACTATCATATACTTTCCTGTTAATGTCAAACCAAGGCTTGTTATTGTTCTTTTTTAAATCTTTCAGGAATTTAACAGTAGCAGGACTTAGCATTGTTTACTTTTTGCTAAGATAACACAGAGTATAGCAACAATAAACTACGAACCAAAAATTACAAACTCACTTTATTCTTCCCCAGTTTTCTCCACTCTTAATTCTATATAACGTCATTTCGCTAACATTATATTTTTCTGCCAGTTTTTTTATAGTAATGTTGCGGCTTTTACTATTAAGAATTATTTTAATTTTTTTTACCTGTGTTGCCGAAAGCTTTAGTCCTTTTGTACGGTTGGCTTGTTTTATTTTATAAGCAATTTTGGCAGGGCTTTGTTGTTGGTGAGCAATCATCTGTTGTAAAGTTACCCAACGAAGATTGCTGATGTTATTATCAAGTTTATTATGATTGCGATGAATTACGTATTTATGTTGCGCAGAAGGTTTGGTTAAAAAAATATGTGCCATCTCCCGATGGATATAGAGAGTGCCTTTATTGTTAGGGCGATGGAGGTTGAGAGTGCGGTAGCCGGTTGTAAGCGAACCGCTCAATAGCTTTCCATCTTCCAGCACTTCTTTTTTATAACTGGCTATTCGTCCCTTGTTAGAAACTCCATAACGATTGCGTAGTTGCCTCCAGCCGGAAAACGTTAATGGTTTCCAGATTTCACCGGCTATTTTTTTTATCATAAAAAATTTTTTAGCCAGGGCCGGGTTGCAATTAATAACGGCGGTACGTGGAGGTTATCAGAGCAGGTAGTTTGTATCTGTACTAAGTTAAAAAAAGAAATGGATAACAAATATTATTTCTTACCAATGATTTGAAGGAACTCAGCTTCGGATATAATCCGGACGGTATTTATCTTTTTTGCTTTCTCTAATTTGCTTCCAGCGTCTTCACCTACAACAAGATAGTTCAGCTTGGCACTAACTCCACTGAGTATTTGTCCGCCATTTGCTTCGGCCATTGCTTCTGCATCACTACGCTTAAGAGTAGGTAATGTGCCGGTGAATAAGAAGGTTTGCCCTTGTAAATTCCCACCCGTTGCAGCATGCTCTTTCTTTTGATTTTTTAATTGCAACCCAAGTTTTTCTAATTGCTCCAGCATTTCAATATTGCTTTTGTTGCTAAAGAAGTGGTGAATGCTGCCGGCTACTTTTGGGCCTACATCTTCAAGATTTTGTAAATCTTCTAAAGAAAAATTTTTAAAATCAAGTAAGTGGTTTACAGCTTGTGCCAATGTTTTGGCAGTCGTTTCCCCAACAAAGCGAATACCTAATCCATAGGTTAGCCTGTGCAAAGGCTGTTGTCTTGATTTTTCTATGGCGGCTTTCAGATTTTCTATAGACTTTTCTTTAAAACCTTCTTGTTTGGCAATTGCGGCAAAATCTAATTGGTAAACTCCCGGAATATCTTTTAGTAAGCCGAGTTCATAAAACTTTCGCACATTTGCCTCGCCAAAACCACGAATGTCCATGGCATCTTTACTTACAAAATGTATAATGCGTTCTACTACTTGAGCGGGACATTCAATATTTATACAACGCCAAACGGCTTCTTCTTCTTCTTTAAATAATTTACTGCTACAAACAGGGCAAATAGTCGGGAATACAATTTTTCTCTCTTTACCTGTTCTTGTATCAGGCAGTGATTTTACAATTTGTGGAATTACATCGCCTGCTCTTTCAATTAACACCGCATCGCCAATGCGCAAATCTTTTTCTTTAATATACTCTTCATTATGAATAGAGATACTGCTTACAGTTACTCCACCTACTGCAACTGGTTCTAATTTTGCAACGGGGGTTACTGCACCAGTTCTTCCTACCTGGTATTCCACATCTATTAGTTTACTTGTTGCCTGTCTTGCTTTAAATTTATAAGCTATAGCCCAGCGGGGATGATGGGATGTCATACCCATTTTATCCTGCAATTCAATTTCATTCACTTTTATCACCATGCCATCAATTTCATACGGCAGGTCATCTCTTTTTATTTCAAATTCGTTGCAATATTTTATAACTGCATCAATTCCCTGGAAAACTTTTTTCTCCTTTTGTGGACTACGAAAGCCAAGTTCCCATAACATTCCTAATGAGCCAGAGTGTGTAGTTAATTCAACAGGTATCTTCTTTCCTTTTAATAAAGAGAAATAACTTACATGATAAACAAAGGCTTCAAGGTTTCTTTTAGCCGCTTCATTCGGGTCTTTTATACGCAATGTTCCTGCAGCTGCATTTCTTGGATTAGCAAGGGGTGTTAAACCTTGCTCAGCTATTTTTTCATTATATAAAACAAAATTCTTTTTATTGATGAGCACTTCACCTCTTATCTCCACTTGTTGCAATCCATATGTTGAAAACTTTGCTGATAATGGCACTGATCGGATTTGTTTGATGTTGGTTGTTACTTCATCACCTTCTACACCATTGCCACGGGTAGCGCCACGGGTTAATAGATCATTTTCATACACTAAAGAAATGCTGCCACCGTCAAATTTTGGTTCCACACAATATTCAATAATGGATAAGCCAGTTAGTTCTTTTGCTTTTCTGTCAAAATCATTCAGGTCTTCTGCATTATAGGAGTTGTCGAGAGAAAGCATGGGAACAAGATGCTGAACAGTAGGAAAATCTTTTGTCAATCCTTTTGCTACCCTTTGTGTTGGAGAATCTGAACTAATTAATGAAGGATTTTCCTGTTCAATTTTTTCCAGGGCTTTGTATAGTTGGTCGTATTCATAATCTGCAATCAATGGGTCGTTTAATATATAGTAGCGATGTTCATGAAAACGAAGTACATCCCGCAACTGCTGTAGTTCTTTTTTTGATAAGGTTCCGGCAGACTGTTTTTTATATAATTCTGTTGTGAGATGTTGAAAAGCAAGAGTCGTTTCTGTTGAGTACATAGCTTAATGTTGGCTGGTAAAGTTAGCCCAAACAAAATAATACCCCATGCAGGGTTTAATAAAAATTGTCTTCGAAATGTTGGTAGGCTGAATAGTTTGCCTGTAGGCATATATTTGCGTAGGTAGAAGCTGTCATTTAATTTTTGGTACAAAAGACAGGTACTCATTAATAATTATCAATGGCATTTGGAGTATGGCAAACGAATTAAAATTGAAAACTGCAGAAAGTGAAAAAATAAGTCATCTCGATTATTTCAATATCGCAGTATCTGTAGACTGTGTCATCTTTGGCTATGAGGATAAAGAAATAAAAGTATTACTTATTAAATCTGATTTAAAAGAGTTTGAAGGATTGTATTCGCTTCTTGGCGATTTGGTAAAACCGGATGAAGATCTTACCAAGGCATCCTACCGGGTATTAAAAGAAAGAACAGGTTTGGATGATGTGTACCTGGAGCAGGTGCAGGCATTTGGCAGTATTGGCAGGCATCCGTCGGGGAGGGTTATTACTATTGCTTATTATTCTCTGCTGGATATTAACAACCATAAACTAAAACTCAGTCACAATGAACTGCACTGGCATTCTTTAAAACAAATTAAAAAGCTGGCATTCGATCATAAGAAAATATTAGAAAGCTGCTTGCACCGTTTGCGGGAACAGGTAATGGAGCAGCCGGTAATTTTTAACTTGTTACCCGAAAAATTCTCACTGCGTGAGTTGCAGGAAATATATGAATCAATTTTGGGAGTGTCGTTAGACCGCCGCAATTTCAGAAAAAAAATTTCAGTGAAAGATTGGCTGCAGGATTTAAATGAAATGGAAACCAATCTTTCGCATCGTCCCGGAAAATTGTACGGATTGAAAAAGCAGTACCAGCGAAAAGTATAGCTGTTAAATTTGCTGTTAGGCACCGACTAATTACAGGGAATTTCCTTCTACAAATCTCGAAGGCAGCATGATAGCTTTTATTGGTGTTTTTGCTTCCATGTTTTCCAGCATCCTTTTAATGGCTAGTTTGCCCAATTCAAATCCACTGGTTTCTACATAGCTTATTTCCGGGTTAAAAAGTCCCGGTATAAAACCATTACTGATAGCCAGTACGGATATATCTTCTGGTATTTTCAACGGAGCATTTTTCAACACCTTCATGGCTCCAATTAGTATTTCATCACTCATGCAAAATATATGGTCTGGTGGGTTTGTTTTGCTAATAGCTTTTGTAACATGTAGAGTGGCATCTGCCCCGTTAATACAATACTGCACTTCTACCACTACAGTTTTTTCTTTCTCCAGTATTTTTAAAAAGGCATCCTTTCTTTTTTTGGTAATAGATAAAACCGGGTTGCCAAATAGTGCCAGCACCTTTTTCTTTTTATATGTAATAATAGCATGTGCTGCCATCGTAGCTGCTTCTTCATCAGCCATACACACTGTATCAAAGTTGCCAGCTTCCGGCACCCTGTCAAAAAAAATAATGGGGATTTCTGCAGCTATATATTTAGTAAAAAGTTCACTGGAATAACTTTCAGCTGCCAGCGAAATAAAAATTCCATCCACCCTGTAATGTTTACACAGCTTTAGATTTTCGCTTTCTTGCAGCGGGTCGTCGCCGGATTGTAATATCATTAATGAATACCCGCTTTTTCTGGCTTCATTTTCCACAGCAGAAATAAATGACTCGTTGAACATGTTGGAAATAGCAGGTACTATTAATCCCAATACCTTGCTCTTATTAGTTCGCAAGTTTACCGCATAGCTGTTGGGCTCATATTCCATGAGGGCTGCCAGTTCTTTTACCTTTCTTTTGGTGTTTTCAGATATATCAGGGTGATTTTTTAAGGCCCTGCTCACAGTAGAGATGCTCATATTAAGCTGAACGGAAATTTTCTTTAAAGTGGCAGTTTGTCCCATTTTATGGCAATTATATTAAAATTACGTTCATTATTTTATCCACCGCAAACATTTGCGAAAATGTTTGCGGGCAAAAACCTGCAAATTTTGACTTGCAAAGTGTTTTTGGTACACATAAATCAATATAAATTTATAATGCATTTACATTCTTTTAACATTCAGATATAAAAGATTGAGTGCTAAAGTTGTAATACAAACCTTATCTGTTTAATCATTCAGTCCTGTTTGCCACAGGATTAATGTATTGTATTTAGTATTTAGATTATAAATTTCAAAAAATCGATTGCTTATGTCTGCACAAAAACTGCTTTCTGCTCTATTTAGCGTCGTATTCGTTCTTATCCTTCAGGTATCATTTGCTCAGGACAGAACGATTACCGGAAAAGTTACAGATTCAAAAGACGGATCTCCTGTTGCGGGTGCATCTGTTCAGCCCAAAGGCGCCAAGGGTGGAACTACAACCAAATCTGATGGTACTTTCAGTATTAATGTAGGTCCGAACGTAAACACAATTGTTATAACCTCTATCGGCTATGCTTCTCAGGAAATTTCAATTGCCGGAAAGAATTCCGTGGATGTTTCATTTGAAGCAACTTTCGGCTCTAATTTGAATGAGGTTATAGTAACTGGTTATGGCTCTTCTAAGAAGAAGGATTTAACGGGTGCAATTGCATCTGTTAAAGCTAAAGATTTTAATAAAGGAGTGGTTACTTCTCCTGATCAATTAATCCAAGGTAAAGTTGCCGGTTTGCAAGTTACCAATAACAGTGGCCAACCGGGTGGAGGTGCTACAATTCGTATCAGAGGTGCCAGCTCGGTGAGAGCAGGTAATGGCCCGTTGATCGTTGTAGATGGTGTGCCTTTAGAAGGTGGTTCTGGTCGCCCGGGTCTGGGTCTAAATAATATTGGTGATAGCCCTGGCGGCAACCCGCTTACATTTATTAATCCGGCAGATATTGCCAGCATGGATGTATTAAAAGATGCGTCTGCTGCAGCAATATATGGATCAAGGGGGGCTAACGGTGTAATTTTAATCACTACTAAAAGAGGTACAGGTGGCGATCCGCAAATTGAGGTAGGATATTCTGTAGGTACCGCAAAAATTTTAAAACAGTTAGACGTTTTAGATGGTAATGAATACCGTGCTGCATTAGCGAAGTATAGTTTAACAGGTGGCGACTATGGCTCTAACGTTAATGCTATGAATGAAATTTTAAGAACCGGCGTTACGCATAATCTTAATGTAGCGGCAAGTGGAGGTAATACCAATGCCCGTTACAGATTTTCTGCAAGTGCCTTAGGCGAAAATGGTATTATAAAAGAATCTGGTCTTACAAAATATACGGTAGGATTTACCGGAAATTTTAAATTTCTTGATTCTAAAAAATTGGGTTTAGATGTATCCCTAAATACAGCGCAATTAAATGAAGATGTAGTTCCGGTTACAAGAGATGCCGGCTTTGAAGGTAACTTAATAGGTCAGGCATTACAGTGGAACCCTACACACCCTTTATACAATCCTGATGGCACCCCCTGGATCCAGCCGCAATTTGGCGCTAGTTCAATAAATCCGGTGTGGTTTCTCCGAATGTATGAGGATAGAGTAAATACCTCCACTATTTATGGAAGCATATCTCCCTATTATAAATTTACAGACAACTTGGAATACAGGTTTCTATATGCCATCAATCAGAGCGATGGAAGAAGAAAAGCGGCTGTAGGGAGACAGTTATTAAATATAGACAGGTATAGAGACAGGGGATTTGCTTCTGTAGGCAATAACCGGGTTAGAACGCAGCAGTTCATTCATACGTTAAGCTATAATAAGAAAATTACAACAGCATTAAATTTAGATGCGGTGTTGGGATATGAGTACAATAAGTTTGAATTCACCAGCAATTCAATAACGGCTCAGGACTTTCAAGATGTTGGTATTCCTTACTATAATATGCTTGGCTTTTCAACCCAAGCTTCCCGTACAATCAGCAATTATGAGGCTCCAACCAATGAGCTGCAATCATATTTTGGAAGAGTAGCTCTTAATTTTAAAGAAAAGTATTTATTAACTGCAACTGTTAGAGCTGATGGCTCTACAAAGTTTGGGGAGAATAATAAGTATGGTACTTTCCCTTCATTTTCTGCAGCATGGAATATCAGCAATGAGAGTTTTATGAACTCTGTAAGTTTTGTTAAAGGGCTTAAATTAAGATTAGGATGGGGGCAAACTGGTAACCAGGAGTTTCCTTCAGGAGCTTCTCAAACAAGATTTGGAGTTTCAGGTCCAGGGTCTCTTACCCAGCAAAATGTTGGAAATCCAGAATTGAGATGGGAAACATCAACCACTTTTAATGCAGGGTTGGATTTCTCCCTACTTAATAATCGTATTAATTTCTCTGTTGATTACTTCAATAAAGAAACTGATGATGTGTTGTTTGAAGTTGATTTCCCACAACCCGGTGCATCAAGTGCAAAACAATGGCAGAATTTTCCGGCACTTATTACTAATAAAGGGGTTGAGTTGACATTGAACTCAAATATTATTGCTAAAGAAAATCTTTCCTGGAATTTTGGGGTTAATGCAGCGTTCCTGAAAAATCAAATTGATTGTTTTAATGTTACATATAACACTGGCGCAATCTCCGGACAGGGTATCACAGGTGCATTCGTTCAGAAATTAGC
>CAZXMP010000156.1:8469-8707 GCA_964641575.1 uncultured Chitinophaga sp.
TGAGGGTATAGATAAAACAACTGGCCAGAGTATTTATGCAGAAGATGGGGATGTTTCTTTTTATGGGGAAGATCCTAACCCCAATATGTTATTGGGTTTAAGCACTGATGTTACTTACAAAAAATTTAGCCTGGTAATTAATATGAACGGCGCTTTTGGCCACTATCTCTACAACAATACCGCTACTTCAGTTGTTCCTATTACAAATTTGTGAACAAGAAATGTGGTTAGTTCTTTA
>CAZXMP010000157.1:0-8538 GCA_964641575.1 uncultured Chitinophaga sp.
TTAATATTTTGTCAGCAAAATAATTGCCAGGTTTCATGAAATTGCAACCCTTACAAGTTTATAAATTCAAGCAAGTACTGCGCATTACTTTAATGTGGGTATTTATTGGAGTGATACTGGAATTACATAATGCGATCAACTACAATCCTGAAACAGGGAATTATTTTTTTTATCCGCATTTTGGCGAAACAATGCTTGAACATTTATTAATTACTGCTGTAGGACCTTTAATGGGCGGAATACTATTTGGATCTTTTATCATTTTTTATTTGCGGGAGAAATTAAAAACCAGCAGCTATGGTAAGAAGCTGTTAACCCATTCACTTATTTATATTGCTGCTGTATTTATTTGCGTAGCAACGGTTGGTTTCATAGCCGCCTTAAATGATAACACAACAAATCAGTTTATTGAAAAACTATATGCTGCAATCATTAATTTACGGGTAATGCGATTAATGTTTGATTGGTATTTTATCGTAATCATTACTATTTTTCTTTTAGATGTAAGTGAAAAATATGGACAGGGTATACTGCGAAAAACTTTGCTGGGGAAATACCATACTGCCCGAAAAGAAGTAAGAGTATTTATGTTTCTCGATTTAAAATCATCAACCACTATTGCAGAAAGAATTGGTGAAGATGCTTATTTTAATATGTTAAAACTTTTTTACAGTCTTGCTAATGAAGCAATAGTTAACAGCAAAGGAGAAATATACCAATATGTAGGCGATGAAGTAATAGTATCATGGACTGAGGCAGATGCAATAAGCGAAGCCAATGGGCTGAATTGTTTTTATAAAATAAAAGAAGCCGTTACAGCTGCAAGTGATGAGTTCAATAAGCGATATGGCGTAACGCCTGATTTTAAAGCCGCTATACATGCTGGCCGGGTAGCCACCGGCGAAATTGGACTAGTGAAAAAAGATATTGTGTACTCCGGTGATGTATTAAATGCTACAGCCCGTATGGTTGCCTTGTGTAATCATTACAAAGCTGACTTGCTGATTTCAGATATGTTATTTGAAAAACTTAAAACAAATAGTAACTATCAGTTTCAATATGTAGATAGCCCGGATTTGCGGGGCAAGCAAGCTAAACTCGGATTATATAGTGTAACAAAAAAAATTACCCTTTCACATAATCATAAATAGCTTGCTGTGCTGCCAATGGCAAGCCATCGGAACTTACCCGTTCGTTTTCGAGATTGTTACTTAATAAAACTGCCTTACGGTTATCTTGTAATTGCAGTTGTAGTATATGTTCAATTTCAGCTTGCAACGATTTGTCATAAATCGGGAAAACAACTTCAATACGACTATGGAGATTTCGGTTCATCCAGTCTGCACTTCCCATATAATATTCAGGTTCTCCATTGTTGTGAAATACAAATACCCTTGCATGTTCCAGATACCTGTCAACAATGCGCCGAACTTTAATATTCTCACTTTGTCCGGTTACACCTGGCGCCAAACTACAAATACTTCGTACCAACAGATCTACCTGTACTCCTGCCCTGCTGGCTTCGTATAGTTTTTCTATCATGGCCCGTTCCTGCAGGTTGTTCAACTTAATAATTATCCGTGCGGATCTTCCCTTCGATGCGTTCTTAATTTCACGGTCAATCAGTTTATTAAACCGCTTGATCATATTGAACTGTGAAACCAATAAATGTCTAAATGAAATCTTCCCATACAAAACAGGCTGTGTTCTTGATTGCAGATACACAAACAATTGCTCCAGCTCATCTGCAAATTCAGGCTGTGTAGTAAATAGCACATGGTCGGTATAAAAACGTCCGGTTGATTCATTAAAATTACCAGTGGCCATAAAAGAATAATTCTTCCATTGCTTGTTCTCCCATCTTTTTACCAGCGCCACTTTTGCATGCACTTTTAAACCCGGTATGCTGTTGATGATTTTTATGCCCGCTGCTTTCATTTTCTTACTCCACTTCAGGTTATTGGCCTCATCAAACCTGGCTTTTAATTCCACAAACACAGTTACTTTTTTACCATTTTTAGCAGCACTGATCAGTGCATTTACAATATGCGAATCCGCAGCTACCCGGTACAGCGTAACATATATTTCTTTTACCCCCGGATCTATTGCTGCCTCATTAAAAAACCGGAGTATATAATTATAAGAGTGATAAGGCAAGTGTAGCATTTTTTCTTTCGCAGCAATACTCTGAAAAATGGAATGATGAGTATCAAACTCCGGGTGCAGAACCGGCGACCAGTTAGTATAGGTAAGCTTCCCTTTTACAGGATTTGGTAAGCTTCCCAAATCTTTTAGATTGTGATAGCGGCCACCTTCTACCATTTCTTCTTTACGAAGAAGAAAATACTTTTGAACAAAATCTTTTACTTCCGCAGGCATCGCACTATCGTACAATAAACGGGTAGCATGCCCTACTTCTCTTTTCTCTAATTGCTTTTCTATTTTTTCGGCAAGGTCGCCAATAAATTCATCCTCCAGGTTCATCTCAGCATCACGGGTCAATTTTATACTCCATGCCCCGTGAATAATAACCGCTGGAAAAATTTCTTGTAAATTTTCACGGATAACTTCATCCAAAAACAAGAGATAATTGTCATTGCCTAGCATAGGTAGTTCCGAAAAGCGGGGCAAATTAGAAGAGGGAATATTTAATACCGCATACTGATGTTTACCGGGTTGGTCTGCTGGTTCTATATCTACAATAAAATATAATGCATTATTTTCCAAAAAAACATTGGGCTGATTTTCCTTTTGCAGCAAAACGGGTTGCAGAAACGATAATACTTTAGACAGAAAATATTCCCGTATCGTTTCTTTATGCTCTGGCCGAATAGGCTCGCCGTAATAGAGGAAGATATTATTTTGCTGTAATTCCGGGATAATCTCCTGGCTTAAAATGCGGCCAAATTCTTCCTGGTGACTAAGTACTGCATCCTGTACCTGCTGCACCAATTCCTTCGGGTATTCATCCCGCAACGATAGCTTTTTTGCATCAATACTGGTAAAGGCAAAAATAGAAGGCATCCGAACCCTGAAAAACTCATCCAGGTTAGATGAAAAAATGGAAAGAAAAGAGATTCGGCTATACAAGGGCACCGTTTTATCCGCTGCTTCCATCAATACCCGTTTATTAAAACTAAGCCAACTTAAATCTCTGTTTAAAAAAACATAATTATTATCTTCTGCCATACTATGGAAAGGTTTATGAACTAAGATAATGGATTAAGTGAATATTTCTATAATCATTGTACAGAATCTATTTTTACAGGCTGAAAGGTTAATTTTCAGCCAGAATCCAGTTCTTTTCATTTGAAAATTCCTAATGTGATCTATACCTGATTAAAGTCAGTATAAGGGACAGGCATAAATAATAACTTGCAGCTATTAAAAAGGTAAATGAATAAAGCACTACTTATATTATTAAGCCTGTTATTATTAAACAGTACTACAGAATTGCACCAGTTGTGGAAATTACCTTTATTATCCCGGCATTACCAGGAGCATTATAAAAAAGATCCGACCCTGAACTTTTTTACATTTCTCAAAATTCATTATTCAAACCCCAACAGGCATACAGACAATGATGATAGTAAAGACCGGGAGCTTCCTTTTAAGTCAACAGGGACAATTGCGCATACAGATATTTCTGATTTTACAATAAAGTTGATCCTGTCTTCTGATTCGAACAACAATTTTCCAGTAGCAAATACTTACCATCCCGAAGGTATTCTTTGCCATAAAGCATTTCCTATTTTCCATCCTCCCCGCTTCAGTTGATTATGTTTTAAGAGGTATTACACAACAGCTTAAATACTGTTGTGCATTTCTAATTTTTAATATTATAACAATGAATGAAGCACAAATTCACCTGGCGTTAAATCATGCGCCATTATTTCTATCTGCTTTTGGTGGAGTCCTGTTAATACTTGGAATGACCAGAAAAAATAATTCTTTCAAGCAACTCTCGTTATACCTGTTGGTATTCGCCGCTATTTTTACAGTCCCTGTTTTTCTTACCGGCGAAGGAACAGAAGAGATGGTAGAAAATAGTCCCGGCATCAATGAGGCAATGATAGAACAGCATGAGGACATGGCAAAAATTGCCCTAATTGTTATTTGTATCAGCGGTGCTGTAGCGTTGATTGGGCTACTTTTTAAGAAAAATGCTGGGCTATCAAAATTAGTTTTCGTAAGTGTTCTCTTTCTTTCTTTTGCCTCTTTTGGCACAATGGCACAAACAGCACATCTCGGCGGTTTAATCAGACACAGTGAGTTGCAGAATGCTACGCCAACTGTGAGTGAAGGAGCAGAAAACAATAAGAATGTTGAAGGAACAAATAAGAACAATAATAATGACGATGATGATTAACCAAATTATAAAAGAGAGGAATATTCCTCTCTTTATTTTGTATAACAGTAAGGATATAGTTGGGAAAGCACAGAAACATAATTTATACCTTTAAACAAGTTTCTTAATTCTAAAATTATTATATGCCAGATCTAAGAAGTATACAAACAGAAGTTGACACTAGTTATTTATATAAAAAATTAGCTGAAAAAGAAGAGGATAAAACTATATCAGAGATTTTTCAGCAAATGAGTGAGATTGAACATAGCCATGCAATTGCGTTCTTACAAAAACTTAAGCTTTCTGAAAGCGACATGCCCTCTCCTTCTTTTCGTGCAAAGGCCCTGAACCGGATCGGTAAAATTTTTGGTTATGACTATGTGCTTGGCGTATTAATGGATACAGAAAAAAGTCTATCCAATTCTATTTTAAATCTTAAAAAGAAAACGAACCAGTCAGTAACAGGATCAGAAACAAATCATGTAAAAGTGCTTCGCAACATAATTGGTCAATCTAAAGTAACCGGCAGTACAATTGCCCGTTTTGAAAGCCGGCATCGTTCTGTTGGAGGCAATGCTTTGCGGGCAGGAGTATTGGGTGGTAATGATGGATTGGTATCCAACTTCAGCCTGGTGATGGGTGTAGCCGGCGCAACTTCCGGACAAGACGGTGTATTATTGGCAGGGTTAGCAGGATTATTAGCTGGTGCATTATCGATGGCATTAGGAGAATGGATTTCCGTAAAGAGTTCACAGGAATTGTATGAAAACCAAATGCAGATTGAAATGGAAGAATTAGAAAATAGCCCGGAAAATGAAATGAAGGAACTGGAATTAATTTATAAGGCGAAAGGAATACCTGAAGCCCAGGCAAAAGAAATGGCCGCAAGCATTATGAATAATAAAGAAGAAGCACATGAATTACTGGTACGAGAAGAATTGGGAATTAATGCGGAAGAATTAAAGGGTTCTGCTTTTGAAGCAGCTCTGTATTCCTTTTTCCTATTTGCAGTTGGGGCGATTATCCCTGTATTTCCATTTATGTTCTTAAGCGGAACAACTGCAATTCTTGTAAGCACTGCTGCCAGTGCAGTTGGTTTGTTTATTATAGGTTCTGCGATTACCTTATTTACCGGAAAAAATATCTGGTTTTCCGGTTTCAGACAAGTAATATTTGGTCTTGCAGCTGCAGCAATAACATTTGGTATCGGCAAGCTGATTGGCGTAGGTATCGCAGGATAATTAAGAAACCGCCGCCAATTTTCATCTCCATGAAAGGTGGCGGTTTTTATTAAATCACTTCTCCCTCTAAATCGTAATCGTAAGCTTTGGTGATCTTTACATTCACAAATTCACCAATCGGTAGTTTGGTTTTAGAATGAATGACCACTTCATTGTCGACCTCCACCGAATCAAATTCAGTGCGACCAAGGTAACGTCCGGCTTCTTTTTTATCGATCAGTACTTTAAATTCTTTACCTACTTTTACCTGATTTAGTTCCAGCGAAATTTCCTGTTGCACTTCCATTACTTCTTGTGCCCTTCTTTCTTTCTCCTCATTCGGCACATCATCTATTAATGCAAAACCGCTGGTGCCTTCTTCATGCGAATAAGTGAAGATTCCCATCCTGTCAAAACGTTGACGTTGTAAAAATTCTTTCAACTCTTCTATATCGTCCTGAGTTTCACCCGGGAAACCTGCTATCAATGTTGTGCGCAAACAGATTCCCGGAACTGTTGAGCGGATAGCTGCTGTAAGGTCTTCCATTTCTTCCCTGGTAATTTGCCGCTTCATGGCTTTCAACATATTGTTGGCTGCATGTTGGAGTGGCATATCGAGGTAATTACAGATATTCTCTCTATCCCGCATTACATCCAATATCTCCAGTGGAAATTTTGAAGGATATGCATAATGCAAACGAATCCAAACCAATCCTTCTATATCAGCCAGCCTATTCAACAGGTCGGGCAACATTCTCTTTTTATAAATATCGAGACCATAATAAGTTAGTTCTTGTGCAATCAGCATTATTTCCTTCACACCTTTCTTTACAAGACTTTCTGCTTCCTTCACTAATTCCTCCATCGGTCTGCTTACATGCTGCCCTCTCATTAAGGGAATGGCACAAAAAGCACAGGTGCGGTTACAACCTTCTGAAATTTTTAGATAAGCGTAATGTTGTGGAGTAGCGAGCAATCTTTCGCCTATCAATTCTATTTTATAATCGGCTTCAAACTGCTTTAAAATGAGGGGCAATTCCATCGTACCGAAATAGGCATCTACTTCAGGAATCTCTGCTTCCAGATTATTTTTGTATCGTTCGCTTAAACAACCCGTCACATAAACTTTATCCAGCTTGCCTCTTCGTTTCAGTTCTACCTGGTCAAGAATGGTATTGATACTTTCTTCTTTTGCTTTATCAATAAAGCCACAGGTATTCACCACCACAATGTTGTGATCCGACTTTTTATTTTCATGTACCACATCGATCTCGTTGGCCAGCAACTGTCCGCTCAGCACTTCGCTATCCACCATGTTTTTGCTGCACCCAAGGGTGATGATGTTGACCTTATCTCTTTTTAGTGTTTTCGTCTTCATTATTAAATAGAACGCTGATTTTTATGATTATTAAGATTAAATCCTGCTTTAGTCATCAAGATCTTAATACGCTGCGTTCTGCTATTTTTCCAAATTAAACAAACTATCTACAAACTCATGCTTATCGAACACCAGCAGATCTTCCATCTTTTCACCCACCCCGATAAACTTTACCGGTATTTTAAATTGATTGGCGATGGCTAAAACAACCCCACCTTTTGCTGTTCCATCCAGCTTTGTAATAGCCAATGCCGATACGTCAGTAGTGGCAGTAAAGTGCTTTGCTTGTTCTAATGCATTCTGTCCAGTGGAGCCATCAAGTACTAAAAGTACTTCGTGAGGTGCATCAGGTATTGTCTTCTGAATCACTCGTTTAATCTTTCCTAACTCATCCATTAAATGAGCTTTATTGTGCAAACGGCCTGCCGTATCTATTAACACCACATCGCTTTGTTTGGCCACAGCACTTTGTACCGTATCGAAGGCAACAGCCGCAGGGTCGCTACCCATATCTTGTTTTACAATCGGTACACCTACCCTTTCGCTCCAAATCGTTAACTGATCAACAGCAGCTGCTCTAAATGTATCTGCGGCTCCAAGCAAAACATTTTTTCCAGCTTTCTTAAAATTGTAAGCCAGCTTTCCAATGGTTGTTGTCTTTCCAACACCGTTCACTCCCACTACTAATATAATATAAGGCCTTGTTGGCAAATCCGAATCAAAAGCATAACTATTTGATTCAGGTGCATCTACCAGCATTGATTCAATTTCTTCCTGTAGCATTTTATTGAGCTCAGATGAACCCATATACTTATCTTTTGCTACTCTCTTTTCTATCCGCTCAATGATCTTTACAGTGGTTTCAATTCCCACATCGGCACCTACCAATGCTTCTTCCAGGTTGTCAAGCACCTCTTCATCCACAGTGCTTTTTCCGGCGATAGCTTTTGTTATTTTGGCAAGGAACCCTTCCTTGGTTTTTTGCAAACCCTGGTCAAGGCTTTCCTTTTCTTTTTTGCCGAACAGTTTATTGAAGAATCCCATAGTAGGTAAGAAGTTGAATGTACGAAGTACGATTTCTCTGCATTGCCAAATAACTTTCCGAACTCAAAAATACCATTGTATTAAAATAAAAAAAGCCATCAAACCAAAGGGCATGACAGCTAATATCATTACTCCCCTTTAGGGGATGGGGGCATTACTTTTGAGCTAAGAAGTCTTTCACTTTGTCTTTGTGAATGATCTGCTCTTTAAAAGTGTAAGCACCCGTTTTAGGACTGCGTACAGCCTTAATCACTTTTGTCCAGTTCTTTGCTTCGGCTGATGCCTTAAGGTCTTTTACTTTTGCGTTCTTTGAAGCTGCTTTTGCCATGATTACTTGATTTCTTTATGAACAGTTACTTTTTTCAAAATTGGGTTGAACTTTTTAAGTTCCAATCGCTCAGGATTGTTCTTCTTATTTTTTACAGTGATGTAACGGCTGGTGCCGGGCTTACCACTTGTTTTGTGTTCGGTACATTCTAAAATTACCTGTACACGACTTCCTTTCTTTGCCATGATTATTAAACTTTAAATTCGATTAGATTTTTTCA
>CAZXMP010000158.1:0-3107 GCA_964641575.1 uncultured Chitinophaga sp.
TGGGCTGAGCGAAATTTAAAACTGAATGATTATGTGGATGAAGTAAAGTACCAACTTATTCATGCTGATGTGAAACAGTACCTCAAAACTTTATCTGCTGATTATTTTGATATTATTGTGATGGACCCGCCCACATTCAGCAATAGCAAGCGGATGGAGGACATTTTAGATATACAACGGGATCATGTGGAATTGATAAATGATTGTATAAGGGGTTTAAAGAAAGGAGGTACCCTTTACTTTAGTACCAACTTTAGAAAATTTGAACTGGATACTACCGCCATAAAATCTGCTGCGATAAAAGATATTACAAAAGCTACTACGCCTTTTGATTTTGAAGGGAAACTGTTTCGCTGGTGCTACCTGATTGGGAAATGAAAGAATGTAACAGTGCCGGTTTGCCAAAATATGTGGCAGATTTGGGTGAGGGTTGATATTTTTTGTTGTGGGTGTTTGCCCCATAGGGGCCATCTGTTTATAGAAAATTGTAAATTGGTAGCCGGGCTCTGCAGGAGCCTCCTGAACCAGTAAAGAAAACCGCTAATGGCCAACACATTTTCCCAAATATATCTTCAATTTGTTTTTGCTGTAAAAGGCAGAGAATGCCTGATTCCGAAAGAACATAAAGAGGAACTGCACAAATACATGACGGGGCTGGTAAAACACCGAAAAGCAAAAATGCTGGCTGTGCATTGTATGCCCGACCATACACATCTATTTGTAGGGTTTAAACCAAGTGTGTTAATTGCTGATTTTATAAAGGAGATTAAAGTAGAAAGTAATGAATTTATCAATCAAAAAAAATGGGTAAAGGGCAAGTTTAGCTGGCAGGAAGGATATGGAGTTTTTTCTTATTCTCAATCGCATATTGACAGGGTGGTAAAATATGTGTTGAACCAGGAAGCACATCATCACAAACACAGCTTTCAGCAGGAGTACCATGAATTATTAGAAAAATTTAAAATCTCTTTTGAGGAGAAATATCTTTTCGACTTTATTGATGAGGAAACAGGAGGCTCCGACGGAGCCGCAACAAATTAATTTGAACAGTGCTACAAACAGACAGCTCCTACGGAGAAAAGTCGATTGCTGTTTTCTGTAATTTATAAAAGAGAGAAAACAAATTATTTTAGGTGCTCTACAGGTCGGATGTAAAGACCTCTAATAATGAGGTTAGATAGAATATATTTTCAGGATGGGTCAGTGTTTAGTTACGGGTAAGCAACTTTGCCAAGTTGTAGTTCTTAACATCGGCTTTTAGTTATAAATTTAGCTTCAGTTCCATGCAGACATTTGGTTAATTCATCAACAAAATAAAGCATCGAACGTATGCTGTCTGCAACAATCCTCTTCATACTTCTAACATTAATCAGATCTGTAGTGTTGGACTAATACAAAAAACAAAAGGAAACTTTGAGTTGACGGTTAATTCTTATGAAAAATTTGAGCTAGCTGCTTATAAAGTATTTCACTTTCGTCAGTCCCGGTATACCTGCCAATAACCATTCCTTTGGGATCAATTAAAATTTTGGTAGGCATAGCATATGCACTATAAAGCTCCATAAGGTCTTTCTGAATTCTGTCTCGCAATGCATGTTTCCACATACCAGTGCCATCTTTTTTTATTGCTAATTTCCATTCGTCAACACGGGTATCGTCATCTGCAATTCCAATAAATTCTATTCCTTTATCCTTGTACTTGGTATATAACTTTATTAATTCGGGGCTTTCAGCTCTGCAAGGTCTGCACCATGTTGCCCAAAAGTCTAATAACACATATTTCCCTTTATAATCAATCAACCTTAAGCTATCACCTGCTAATTCAACGGTGGAAAATAACGGAGCTTTTTTACCAGGTATTGCTTTCATAAGCCTTTCCATTTCTGTTTTAAAATCTTTGCCTAGCTGGCTTTCCTTCATCTCACTCGATAAGCTAGTGTAATACTCAGATAGTTCTTCAAGACTAAAGCTTCTTGCACTACTTTTTAGGTTAAATATAGTTACATAGGAATTTGGATATTTTTTATAGAATTCTTTATTGATCTCATGGCCAATTTTATTGTGTGGCTCCATTTCTTTCCGCAGGGAATCCATTATTAGACCAATGGCTAGTAAACCATCTTCTGTTGCACCAGCCTTTTTTTTCTCAATATATACATCATTGAGCCTATCATATTCTTTCATCAATGGGCTAATTTTTTCTGTTACCGGACTTCGCATTTTTTTTAAAATTATTAGTTCTTCCTGGCTTTTAGAACCTTGTAAGTATGCTTCTCTGAATTTGCCCTGCTCTAAACTTATCTCCATTTTGGTTGGTTCGATAAATATCGAGGTGAGGTTTGGGTCATTAGCACTAATCCGTGCATGTTTAATGTTTGTCAAAAGGGCCCTTGTGGGTTCAGGAATATATCCGCTAAATAAAAATTTTCCTTGTTCGACTTTTGCACTATCCCGCATATTACTTCCATCCATTGTTCTATAATTTAAAAATATATACCCATCATTCATGCCTTTTATCTCACCGTCAAGGATAAACTTATATTTCTTAATTATGATTTGTGCATTGGTATTAACTATGGCAAAAACAAATACTAAGGCGAAGAAACTCTTTTTCATGAAGCAATATATTTTGTGAGCAATGAAAATATGAGTGCAATTGCAAACCTATTTCTCTGAGAAAAGTTACAAAATAAACAGCATTTATATTCGGTCTGCTAGGCATCGTTGGTTTGCATATACAAACAGCTTATATTTCCCCGCATCGGACATATGTGAATCGTAGATTTTGACTTTTGGTCTATAAGCTTTTTTCTGCGAATCTGTAGAGGAGTAGAGAACAGAACGTACATGAGTGCGACGCAACCAGGATGCCCAAAGAACGGGACGCCGGTAACCAAAAAAGAAAAAGCCGTCTCGCTTAAAACGAGACGGCTTTGAAATAATAATTTGAATGCTGAGGTTACAATGTCTTCAACACATCATTCATACTTCTTACCGCATCTGCACTTTTATTAAAGGCTGCTTGTTCTGCATCGTTCAATTTAAAATCAAGAATTTTTTCCCAACCATTTTTACCGATTGTAACCGGAACGCCAAGGCAAATATCT
>CAZXMP010000158.1:3117-8491 GCA_964641575.1 uncultured Chitinophaga sp.
GTAGTCCCCATCTAATCCAACGCAGCAGGTAAAAAGTTTCTTTTCATCTCTAACAATAGCTTCTACCAATGCAGCTCCTGCAGCACCCGGTGCATACCAGGCAGAGGTACCAATCAAGGCAGTTAAAGTAGCACCGCCCACCATTGTATCTTTTACAATTTTTTCTTGTTGTTCTGCCGACAGGAAATTAGTAACGGGTGTGCTGTTCCAGGTAGCCAGGCGAATAAGCGGTATCATGGTGGTATCACCATGTCCGCCAACTACCACTGCATTTAAATCAGCAGGGCTGCATTCTAAATGCTGGCTTAATTGATATTTGAAACGGCTGCTATCTAATGTGCCGCCCATTCCAATTATTCTGTGCTTAGGAATTCCGGTTGATTGCAATGCTAAATAAGTCATTGTATCCATCGGGTTGCTGATGACAATGATGATTGCATTGGGAGAATGCTTCAAAATATTTTCGCAAACACCTTTAACGATGCCGGCGTTTACACCAATTAGTTCTTCACGGGTCATGCCGGGCTTGCGGGGCAAGCCAGATGTAATAACCACAACATCACTGTTGGCTGTCTTTGTGTAATCATTTGTACTACCAGTAATTTTGGTGTCAAAGCCAAGCAATGTGGCTGTTTGCATCATATCCTGCGCCTTGCCTTCAGCAATGCCTTCTTTAATATCAAGCAAAACAAGTTCAGTACAAAGCTCCTTACGGGCAATATTATCAGCACAGGTAGCACCTACGGCACCAGCACCTACAACAGTTACTTTCATGAAGAATAATTTATTAATTGAGAATTACCTGTCTGCCGACAGGCAGGTTTGCGGCGCAAAGGTAGGAGAACAAGATGTTTTCCGGGTAGCAAATAATGGCTTATTTATTGAAAATTTCGGCCATTTGAGTGATGTCAATGTTAAGCTCATACGTTGCGATCAGCTGCTGATCTTTATTATACAATGCGGCAAAAGGAAATTTGCGGGCTTTATAGTAACCTGCAAGAAAGAAACTGTGATCTTTACCTATAACCAGGTGCTTGAGTTTTGATAGTTCATTTCTTTCGTAGAAAGACTTTATCTCCTTCAACCCTTTAAAAAATGAGCCCATTACAATCTGTATGTCTTTAAATTTTTTTTGCTGTGTTACCAATGCTTTTGCCAGCACATTGCAATGGTCGCAATCGGGGCTGAAGATGATTATTATTGTAGGCATGTCTTTACTAAGTGCATCCTTTGTTTGCACTTTAGAACTATCAAGAGATAATAGTTTATAAGCTGGTAAATCTGGTTTTAATTTATTTGCGGGGTCGCCTTCGGTACTTTGTCCAAATGTCAATACAACTAAAAATGCTGACAATAGAAATAACAGAAATTTTTTCATAATGTATAGTCTTTAAACGATTCAATCTTTATATACGGAAAGAATCCTTTCAAGCGGTAACGAGCCTTCAAAGGCTGAAATTAGTTCTTTCTTTTTATCATAAAATGCATGAAAGGGAAGGTTGCGAATATTGAAAAAACTCGGTAAAAAATAATGGGTGTCTTGTGCTACAACGATATTTTTGAATGATGCCAGGTTATACTGTGCTCTAAATTTCATCATCGAATCAAAAGGGGCAAAAGTGGACATTACAATATGCAGGTCTTTAAATTTTTCGATGTTCTTAGTGATCTCACTGGTTTCATGCTGGCAATGCTCACATTGAGGGTTAAAAAGCATTAATATTACAGGCAATTTTTTTGGCAGATCTGCTTTTGTGTAAAAAGAACTGCTATCGGGTAGCAACAATTTTACGGGTGGGTAAGTCGGAAATTTTTTATACGGGGGTTGAATGGTATCCACCTGGGATGATGCAGCCAATGAAACTGCCAGCAACAATATGAGAATTACATTTTTTTTCATTGCACTCAAAGAAAAGATAAATAATTATAAATGATGCCATAAACGACGACCGGGGTCAATATTCAGTTGTACCGGCTTTAAAACTTGCCTTTCTTTTCCTTTTGCCGTCAGGCACTGCTCCCTTATCTTTGCCGCCCCAAACCCTTTAGCATAGCTCAGGGTTAATATAGATTAAAACATTTTTATTATGGCAACAACATCAGATATCAGCCGTGGTTTAATTATCAACCTTGATGGCAGTCTTTACACTATCGTAGAGTTTGGTGAAAACAAAACGGCCCGTGCCGCAGCAAAAGTATGGGCAAAACTAAAAGGGGTTGATAACAACCGTTCTATTGAAAAAACCTGGAACTCAGGTGATAATATCTTTCCTGTAAGAGTAGAAAGACGTACTTACCAATTCTTGTACAAAGATGATACGGGGTACAATTTCATGGACAATGAAACTTTTGAGCAGGTGGCATTACAGGAATCGGCTATTGATGCACCACAATATTTAAAAGAAGGCCAGGAAGTAGGTGTGTTGATCAATACCGAAACCGACCAGATATTGGGAGCTGAACTGCCCGATAAAATAGTTTTATTAATTACTTATACAGAGCCTGGGCTTAGAGGCGATACAGCAACCAGAACGTTGAAGCAGGCAACTGTTGAAACTGGTGCTACCATTGGTGTTCCTTTATTTGTAAATGAAGGCGAACTTATTCGTGTAAACACCAAGACGGGTGAATACGTTGAAAGAGTAAAAGAATAACTCCACAAAAAGACTGAAAATGGCCTTAAATCACCGATTTAAGGCCGTTTTTATATGATTTTGCCCCATTTTGGGCCTAAACCTGCAAAAAATCATTGATTTTCTCATTTTGATTTCACTACCTTAGCCGTCCTTACCAAATGGTAAACAGCTTTCTAAAACCAAAACGTCTATTAAATTGAAAAACATGGACTACAAACAAATTCAGGAGTTGATCAAGATGGTCAACAAATCGAATATTGGAGAACTGACAATCGAGCAGAAAGACTTTAAAGTAACCATAAAACAAAAAGAAGAACATGTAGCACAAATCGTTTCTTCTTCTTTTCAGCAAGCACCAGCTTTTGCTCCCGCACCCCAACAGGCAGTAGCAAGCCAACCAGCAAGTGCATTGCCGCCTGCGGCTGATAAGCCAGCGGCTCCGGCTTCTAACACAATCACTATTAAAAGTCCGATGATCGGTACTTTTTACCGAAAGTCGGCTCCTGATAAACCCAATCTTGCCGATATTGGCACAGAGGTATCACCGGGCAAAGTGGTTTGCATTATTGAAGCCATGAAACTCTTCAACGAAATTGAAAGTGAAGTAAAAGGAAAGATCGTAAAAGTGCTGGTAGAAGATGCTTCTCCGGTAGAATACGATCAGCCGTTGTTCCTTGTTGAGCCTGCATAATAATTCAAAAGCAAAAAGTCGAAATTCAAAAGACTCTGGGAGGACTGGATTTTTTACTTTTTATTTTTTACTTTTTAATTTACTTCTGTGTTTAAAAAAATACTAATTGCCAATAGAGGAGAAATAGCTTTAAGAGTTATTCGTACAGCAAGAGAAATGGGTATTAAAACTGTTGCTGTTTATTCTACTGCCGACAGAGATAGCCTGCATGTAAAATTTGCTGACGAAGCAGTTTGTATTGGCAAACCACAAAGTTCAGACTCTTATCTTAACATAGCTCACCTGATGGCCGCTGCTGAAATTACCAATGCAGATGCAATACATCCAGGCTATGGTTTCCTGGCAGAAAATTCAAGATTCGCACAGATATGTAATGATCATGGAATAAAATTTATCGGGCCAACACCTGATATGATCAATTCTATGGGGGATAAGATCACAGCAAAAGAAACCATGATAAAAGCAGGTGTTCCGGTGGTACCCGGTGGTGAAGGTTTGTTGCAAAGTGTGGATGAAGCAAAAGGTCTTGCAAAAGATATGGGCTACCCGGTAATATTAAAAGCAACAGCAGGTGGTGGTGGTAAAGGAATGAGAATTGTTTGGGAAGAAAGCGAAATAGAAAAAGCATACGATACTGCAAAGGCCGAAGCCGCAGCATCATTTAAGAACGATGGCATCTACATGGAAAAATTTGTAGAAGAGCCGAGACATATTGAAATACAGGTTGCAGGCGATCAATACGGTACCGTTTGTCATTTAAGTGAAAGAGATTGTTCGATACAAAGAAGACATCAGAAATTGGTAGAAGAATCACCATCTCCATTTATGACGGATGACCTTCGCTTTAGAATGGGAGAGGCAGCAAAAAAAGCAGCTAGTGCTATCAACTATGAAAGTGTAGGAACAATTGAGTTTTTAGTAGATAAAAATCGCAATTTCTACTTTATGGAAATGAACACCCGTATACAGGTGGAACATTGCGTAACCGAAGAAGTAATCAATTTTGATTTGATAAAAGAGCAGATTAAGATTGCTATGGGCGAAAGAATTTCTGGCCAGGATTATATCCCCCGCAATCACTCTATAGAATGTCGCATCAATTCAGAAGATCCGTATAATGATTTTCGACCATCTCCCGGAAAAATTACCGTGTTGCACCAACCCGGTGGTCATGGTGTAAGAGTGGATAGCCATGTGTATGCTGGCTATGTAATTCCGCCATACTATGATTCCATGATTGGAAAATTAATTACTGTAGCGCAAACCCGTCCGGAGGCCATTCAAACAATGTACCGTGCATTAAGTGAATATGTTATTGAAGGAGTAAAAACAACAATTCCATTCCATTTGCAATTAATGCAGGACGAACGTTTTAGAAGCGGTGATTTTAATACTAAATTCCTGGAGGGGTTTACTTTAAAATAAATACTATTTTATAATCTTCCTTTAGTACCTTCCTTTCACTGCGTTTGAATGCAGCATAAGCTGGCAAGGGCTTTCGATTGAAATAATAACTACCAATTACAAAAGCTAATTAATTCCTGTGCCTTCGGGAGCTGATATTTAATATCTCTCTCAATACAGTGATTTACAGGGATGGTTGGAATTTCCGTACTTGTAATTAAAGTAATAATGTTATTTCAGTTAAATGATTAGACCATTTTTTATTCTGTTTTTGTTTTTCCCATGCTGTCTTATTGCACAGGAACAAGTTGATAGTATTATTTCTAAAAAGGTATTTGCATTTACTTTTCAACGAGGTTCCGCACTGGTTCACAAAGAATCCGTAAATAGTGCAAAAGGTGTAAAGCCTTTTGCATTGGGTATTGATTATTCGCTTCAGAGATTGGATTACTCCTCTTTCAGTATTTGTCGTACCTATTTACGTCGTGGTTTTAATTTGTCATATCTTGATTTTAAAAGCCCTTTATTTGGGAAAGGTGTAATCGACTCCATTTTTTTACAAACTGTTTATCGGATTGGCAAAAGTTTTCAATTCCAGTTCAGAGGAGATGTAGGTATCTGTTATTTTTCAAAACCTTATGAT
>CAZXMP010000159.1:0-8459 GCA_964641575.1 uncultured Chitinophaga sp.
TATTTATCTCGACTGCGCATTATTTTTCAATTACTTAGTCAACTTTTTGACGCATTTTGTTGCATTCGTTAACAATTATCTTTTTGGCCGTAAATTGCCTGCTTATAAAAATGCATTTACCTACCGACCTAATAAAAGACGAACTTCAGATTTTTGAGACCCGTTTCAAAGAAGCCGCAAGAAGCCAGGCGCCTCTGCTTGACCGTATTATGCGGTACATAGTAAAGCGAAAAGGAAAGCAGTTGCGGCCCATGTTTGTTCTGCTTTCTGCTAAACTCTGCGGCGAAATCAATGAACCAGCCTACCGGGCGGCCTCTTTAGTTGAACTATTGCACACCGCCACTTTGGTTCACGACGATGTGGTAGATGATTCTCTGGAAAGACGAGGATTTTTCTCCACTTATGCTTTATGGAAGGCAAAAGCCAATGTGCTGATCGGCGATTACCTGTTGGCAAAAGGCTTGCTGTTATCACTTGATAACAACGACTACCAGATTTTACACATTCTTTCAGATGCAGTGCGGAAAATGAGTGAAGGCGAATTATTGCAACTGGAAAAAGCCAGAAGCTTGAACCTTAAAGAAGAGATTTATTATGAAATAATTCAAAATAAAACGGCTTCCCTCTTAGCTTCTGCCTGCGCTGCCGGTGCCTGGAGTACCAGCAAGGACGAAAAAATAACAGAGCAAATGCGGTTGTTTGGCGAAAAAACAGGAATGGCTTTCCAGATTAAAGACGATTTGTTTGACTATGCCAGTGAAAATGTAGGCAAGCCTACCGGTAATGACATCAAAGAAAAAAAATTGACCCTCCCACTTATTTACACGTTGAATAACACCGATAAATCTACCCGTAGAAAAATTATTTACATTGTAAAAAACAATAACAACGATAAAGAAAAAGTAAAGTGGGTTATCAGCCAGGTTGAAGCAACAGGTGGCATAACTTACGCTACCGAAAAAATGAATGCCTACAAACAAGAAGCACTTGCTATTCTTCATCAGTTTCCTGAAAGCCCTATAAGAAAAGGGTTAGAAGACCTGGTACTTTTTGTAACCGACAGAAAATATTAATTGCAATTGCTGATTATACTTACTACAAGCCAATGCAGAAAAGATGGAAAATACTTACAGCTGATAGAGAAAAAGCAACTGCTTTGCAGGAAGCATTAAAAGTCCATCCAATACTTTGTAACATCTTAGTGCAACGTGGCCTAGATACATTTGAAAAAACAAAAGATTTCTTTCGTCCGCAGTTATCTGCATTGCATAGTCCATGGTTGATGAAAGACATGGAAAAAGCGGTTGAACGAATAATTACTGCCATCAATCAAAATGAAAGAATTTTGGTATTTGGCGATTATGATGTTGATGGTACTACCTCTGTTGCCAGCATGTATCAGTTCTTAAAAAACATTCACTCCAATATTGATTTTTATATTCCCCACCGCTACCGGGAAGGATATGGTGTAAGCAAAGCAGGAATAGATTATGCAAAAGAAAATGGAATTACTTTAATCATTTCATTAGACTGCGGTATAAAATCTGCCGACTTAATTGCCTATGCAAAAGAACTAGGAATTGATTTTGTAGTTTGCGATCATCACCTGCCCGATGAAGTGCTCCCACCTGCTATAGCCATTTTAAATCCCAAACAAATTGATTGTAATTATCCATACAAAGAATTATGCGGCTGCGGTGTTGGTTTTAAATTGATGTGTGCATTAACAGAGCGACTCAATATACCAATTGAAGCAGCGTATGAATATCTTGATCTGGTAGCAACAGCTATAGCTGCTGATATAGTTCCCATAACAGATGAGAATAGAATACTTGCCTTTTATGGATTAAAAAAAGTAAACAGCAATCCTAACAATGGCATTAAAGCATTAATAAAACTAAGTGGGCTTGAAAAAGAATTGCATATTACCAACCTGGTTTTTATGATTGCCCCCCGGGTAAATGCTGCCGGCAGAATGGATGATGCAAAAAAAGCCGTGCAGTTATTTATTGCTCCCACCGATGAAGAAGCATTTTCCTTTGCAGAAATATTGCACAGCGATAATACCGACAGAAAAGAAGCAGATAAAACGATAACTGAGGAGGCATTAGCATCGATCCTTGAAAACGATGAATGGAAAAACAGAAAATCCACTGTTGTTTTTCAACCGCATTGGCACAAAGGTGTAGTGGGTATTGTGGCGTCCCGACTTATTGATACATATTATCGTCCAACTATTGTATTGACAAAATCAGGCGACTATGCAGCCGGCAGTGCCAGAAGCGTTCCTGGTTTTAATTTGTATGAAGCCATTCATGCATGCAGAGAACATTTGCTGGGCTATGGCGGTCATTTTGCTGCAGCAGGTATGACGCTGGAATTAGATAAAGTACATGCCTTTAGAGAAAAGTTTGAAGAAGTAGTTGCTGCTACCATTACCGATGATTTATTGATACCGGAAATAATAATTGATGCAGAAATTGCATTAAAAGATATTAAGCAATCTTTTTACGACATCATTGCACAAATGGAGCCATTTGGACCGGATAATATGCGTCCTGTTTTTATTGCAAAAAAAGTGAAGAACTCGGGTTGGTCTAAGGTGGTAAAAGAGCAACATATTCGCTTTTCTGTAAAGCAGGACAATGCTACAGTTGCGGGCATAGGATTTGGCATGGCTAACAAATTTCATTTATTGGAGCGACAGCAACCTGTTGATATTGTTTTCACCATTGATATAAATGAATGGAATGAACAAAAATCACTTCAGATAAGAGTAATCGATTTTAAACCAAGTCAGGACAATTCTTTTGAATCGTAAAACTACGGGTGGGAATAAAATTTTATTATTACTTAATACCATACGAACACCTATTAGCATTACATTTACTCCTCCAAAATCCTTCTGATTAATCCGATCCAAATTCCTGCGAATTTTTTAGCACTCTAAACAAATGTTATAATGAGAAAATTATTTACTCTTTCATTAGTAATGCTATCTTTTCTTTCAATACCATCTACAAAGGTATTGGGGCAAAGTTTTTCAGCAACTTACCCTTTCACAAACGTTACAACAACATCCGGAACTACAGATCCAACACCTGTTCCAACACCAACAGGAGCAACTTTTGCTTCTTTTATTGCCGTTGGTCAACCAACGACAAATCCTAATGCAGGAGGACGTTTTAGTTTTACTGGACACCCTTTAGGTGCTACTAATGCAAGTAATACTTTTACAGGTTCAATAAGTACTACTCAATATTATGAAGTAACTATTACTCCTACAGCAGGCTATTCACTAGACCTAAACACAATAACTTTCACATTAACAAGATCTGGAACAGGAATAAGACAATATGCTGTAAGATCAAGTTTAGATTACACTACAAATCTTCCAGCTAGCATCTCTCCTGCTAATGCAAATCTAAGTGTAGTACCAACTAATATATTTCAGGTTATTGATGGAACAGCTGCAGAGAATGGAAGTACAATTACATTAGGCTCATCTTATGACGCTATAACTACTGCAGTTACTTTTCGTTTTTATGGATGGAATGCCGAAGCCTCTGGCGGAACTTTCAGTATCGACAATGTTGTAATTAATGGCAATGCAAACATAGTATCAGCAACACCTATTGTAAATCTTACCGTAAGTTCAAATTTAGTATCTGAAGCTGGTTCTACAGCAATTACAGTAACTGCTACTGCTAGCGAGCCTGTATCAGGAAACCAAACTGTAAGTGTTGGTGTGTCCGGAACAGATATTACTGCTGGAGATTATACCTTAAGTAATACAACTATTACGATACTATCAGGTGAAACAACTGGCACAGCAACTTTTACTATAGTAGATGACGCACTGGTAGAAGGAAATGAAACTGCCATTCTTACTATCAGCAATCCTTCTGCAGGAATTTTAATAGGAAGCAATACTCAAAATATCAGCATTACCGATAATGATATGGCACCTCCTGCAGCAATTGTGGTTAATGAAGTGTATGGTGGTGGTGGCAATGCAGGCTCGACTTTCAAAAATGATTTTATTGAATTATATAATCCAACCAATTCTCCTGTAAATTTATCCGGTTGGTCTGTACAGTATAATTCCGCAGCAGGTACAAACAATTGGCAGGTTACTCCACTATCGGGTTCTATACCGGCAAATGGGTATTATTTAATACAACAAGCTGCAGGATCAGGGGGTACAACAAATCTGCCTACTCCTGATGCAATTGGAAATATTTCAATGGGTGCAGCTTCTGGTAAAGTTGCCTTAGTATTTGGTACAACCGCATTAACAGGTCAAAATCCTGTTAGTACTACTATCATAGATAAAGTTGCTTTTGGAAGTGTAACGGGTGGCGGTTTCGAAGGAGGAGGTTCAGCACCTGCCCCTTCAAATAGTACTTCTATTCAACGGGACCCAATTGGAATTGACACAGATAATAACAATTTAGATTTTGTTGTATTAAGTCTTTCTACACCTAAAAACTCAATACCTGATATCACTCCTCCAATCTTATCATCTGTATTTCCTGCAGACAATAGTACGGGAGTAATGACATCGTTTATTGCCACAATAGCTTTTAATGAAAATATTCAAAAAGGCACAGGGTTTATTACACTTAAAAAAGTTTCTGATGGCACCGCAGTAAAAACAATAGATGTGTCTACTACAGATGTTACAACTTCAGGAACTTCTGCAACTTTCAGCATTAATTCGTTATCATTTAATACTGCATATTATTTTGAAATAAGTGCAGGTGCTTTCAAAGATGGAGATGCAAATAATTTTGCTGGAATAAGCGGTGCAACAGAATGGAATTTTACTACTGCGGTTACTCCTCCTGCAGGTGTTTTAGGTACCACCTATAATTTTAATGCCTGTTCAGGCAATTTACCTGATGGCTTTACACAGTATAGTATTTTGGGGCCGCAGGTTTGGGGATGTACTTCTTTCGGTCGTGATGCTGCTAATTTACCATCAGGCAGTGCGCCTAATGGTTTACAGATTAATGGCTTTAATGTTGTTAATATTCCTAATGAAGATTGGTTGATTTCGCCTTCATATAATCTTACAGGAACAAGTTTTCCATTATTGTCTTTTTGGAGCAGAACAGCTTTCACCGGCGCTTCATTGCAATTAAAAGTTTCCACTAATTACTCCGGAACTGGCGATCCAAATTTAGCTACATGGACCACAGTTAACGGCAAGTTTCCTTCTCAAATCTCTGACATATGGAAGCTTAGTGAAAACATTAATCTGTCAGATTATAAATCGGCCAATACTTATTTTGCTTTTGTTTATCATTCAACAACAGAGGATGGAGCAAGATGGACATTGGACGATATCACTGTTGTCAATTCAGAAACACCACCGCCACCAAGTTTGACAACAAGTGCTGCGGATATACAGTACACTTTTGTAGCTAATGGTTTCACTGCTGATAAAATTTTTACATTTATTGGCAACGACCTTACTGGTGATGTAACACTTAGTTCTGCAGGCGCATTTTTTATATCTAAAGATGGCATTGCGTTTAGTTCAAACATTTCCTATACGTTTACTGAAGCAAATAATATTGCTAAAACAGTTTATGTTCGTTTTGCACCAAATGCATCCAATCAAAATTTTGCCGGATCAGTAATAATTAATACACCAGGTGTTATTACAAACACAATAACACTTAAAGGAACAAGCATTGACCCAGCAACAACCTTAGAAGTTGTAAACTGGAACGTGGAATGGTTTGGCAGTCCAACTTTAGGTCCTGTAAATGATAATCTACAGGAACAAAATGTGCAAACCATTTTACAAAACATTGGTGCAGATGTATATGGATTGGTTGAAGTTGTAAGCGAAGAGCGGTTAGCAAGAGTAGTAAGCAATATGCCGGGCTATAGTTATGTAATCAGTAATTATGGATCGCATACAAATACTTGTGTAAACCCTGCAAGTGCACTTGGAACGGCACAAAAATTTGCATTTGTATATAAAACATCGCTTTTATCAAATGTTACAACTTCAGCTATATTAACTACAGGTCTCAACACTTGTCCAGATGCCAGCACTACCTCTTATAATAATTGGGCTAGTGGTCGTTATCCATTTATGATGAGTGCTGATGTAACATTGAATTGCGTTACAAAAAATGTGAAGTTTATTTTAGTACATGCAAAAGCAAACACAGCACCAACAAATATTTCGTACGACAGAAGAAAAGCTGGTGCAGATGAATTACATACATTGTTAGAAACTACAGGATTTGCTTCAGAAAACATTATACTTCTGGGTGATTATAATGATGATTTGGACCAATCTATTACAGCAGGATTCACAACTACTTCCTGGAGTGCATTTACTAATGATAACGTTGATTTTCCTGCATTGACATTGCCATTAAGTCTGGCCGGGAAAAAATCAACCGTAAGCTATAATGATGTGATCGATCATGTAATAATTTCAAATGAGCTGGAGCCATATTATTTACCAGCCACAGCTAATATTCTTACTGACGTTACCAGCCTCGTTACAAATTATGGATCAACTACAACGGATCACTACCCGATTTTTACACGGTATAGATTCAGCAATACCACAGCTCCGACTGTTACAAATTGTACAGAAGAAGTAACATTTTGCTCAAACTCTATCAGCACTTATTCTATTCCAACTTTTGTTGCAACAGATGATTGTGGAGATGTTGTAAACTATAGCTATGTTATCACTGGAGCTACTGCAAGGAGCGGTTCAACAAATGATGCAAGTGGTACTTTCAATACAGGCACCAGTGTTATTACATGGACTGCAACTGATAGTTGGGGAAATGCAAGCCAGTGTGTTACAACTGTTATAATTAATGCATCACCGTCTGTAGTAATTCCTGATGCTTATGTATTGCCTTCTGGGGTACTTCCGAATACAGTTTATATCGGTTATTCACCAGCTTCAACTATAACATTAACAGCTGTTGTAGATGGCGGGACACCCGATTATTCATTTATTTGGACGAGTGGTTCAACAATATCTACTACTACCGTTAGCCCGGTTATAAACACAGTATATTCTGTTACTATTACAGATGAAAATGGTTGCCAGGCTATGGCAAGTAAAACAGTTAATGTGATTGACATTCGAGGTGGTAATAAATTAGACAAGGTTACTATCTGTCATAATTCAAATTCATTGGTTGTTGCAGGTAATTCAATTAGCTCACACTTAGCACATGGCGACATGCTGGGTGATTGCCAGCAACAGGTTGCTTCAAGAGGAAATATGCAAGAAAATTTAGAAGAAGAACTCGTAGATGCAAAGCTTACAGTTCAGGCTATGCCAAATCCTTCTTCCAACTATTTTACGATTTTTGTAAATGGAACCTCTTCCAAAGAAATGATAAACATGAAAGTAACTGATGTAATGGGAAGAGCAATTGAACAGCGTCAGTACTTACGAGCTGGCCAGGCACTAAATATTGGTAATAATTTTAAAGCTGGGATATACTTTGTTGAGATTAGCCAAGGCAAAGAAAAGGTTACTTTAAAACTGGTAAAAAACTAATTTTTTTAAAAAATCACTTTTAAAAAGGACTGCCAAAATTTTTGGCAGTCCTTTTTTGCTTTTTGGATAGTTTTATTGGCAGCTACTACCCTCTATATCATATATTTATATTAATTCGAACTTGCGAAAACAGCAATTGAAAAATAGGTTCTCCGCAGCCACTTTTTCTGGTTCATTTCCCCTATCTTTGCCCCCCCAAATCTGTGTTCGCAGATTCTTTTCCCGCTACTGCAGGAACTGTCCAATGGGATAAACCGAATTTAAAAAGTAAAAACATCTCCATGAACAATTACGAATTGATGGTGATTTTTACCCCTGTTCTCAGCGATGATGAATTCAAAGCGGAACAAAAAAAGTATGCTACCCTCGTTAAAGATAACGGTGGTTCTATAGTAGCAGAAAATCCATGGGGACTAAAATCATTGGCCTACCCGATCCAGAAAAAAACAACTGGTCTTTACTGGGTACTTGAGTACGCTGCTGAATCAGAATTTAATGAAAAGTTGAAAATTCAGTTGCTGCGTGATGAAGCAGTACTTCGTCACCTATGCACTAAACTCGATAAATACGCCGTCGAGTACAATGCAAGAAAGAAAAGTGGTGTAAAATCTCATACCGAAAAAGCAGTGGAGGCTTAATATCATGGCAAAAAATGAAATAAAATACCTTACTGCGATCAAAGCAGATAAAAGAGTAAAAAAATTCTGCCGTTTTAAAAAATACGGTATGCGCTACATCGATTATAAAGATGTAGAGTTTTTGAAAAAATTTCTGAATGAGCAAGGTAAATTATTACCACGCCGTCTTTCCGGAAACAGCCTGAAGTATCAGCGCAAAGTTTCTGATGCGGTAAAGAAAGCCCGTCAGATGGCATTATTGCCTTACGTAACAGACCTTTTAA
>CAZXMP010000160.1:0-8358 GCA_964641575.1 uncultured Chitinophaga sp.
CAGCTTGTATTTTTTGTACTTATTTTTAAGAAAATTTTATTGTGTCTCACATTCCCCACCGAAAAGAGAAAGATTGCCTGAACTGCGGTACTATGGTGCAAGGAAATTTTTGCCATAACTGTGGCCAGGAAAACATAGTACCCAAAGAAACATTCTGGCACATGGTCACCCATTTCTTCTATGATATTACCCATTTCGACAGTAACTTTTTTCACACTATCCATCATCTGATTTTAAAACCTGGTTTTTTATCAAAAGAATATATGGCGGGACGCAGGGCCAGGTATCTGCATCCTATTAAGATGTATGTTTTTACCTCGGCTATTTTTTTCTTGCTTTTTTTTAGTTTTTTTACTCCCAAAGGAAACTTTAATGTGACTCCGCCGAATCAATCCGTGTCAGCTAAAGAGAGGGCCAATTACATTAATAAGTTGCAAGAAAAACTTAAGAAGGATACAGGGAATATTGTATTAAAGGAAGCATTGAGACTTGCAAAAGACACCGCTAATACTATTACTGCAAAAGATATGTATATGGCTTTGGAGCAGGAGGAAGGTGTTATACAGTTTGGCTCGATAAATTATAAATCAATGGAAGAATATGATTCGCTTGAATCATTATTGCCAGCTACCGAAAGAGATGGGTGGTTTTTACGCAGGCTCACCAAAAAGCAAATTGAAGTAAATAACAAATATCGGCATAACCCAGAAGAAGCATGGAAGAAATTAGGGGATAGTATTCTTCACAAGCTTCCATATATGCTATTTGTTTCCCTGCCACTATTTGCACTTATTTTGCGGTTGGTTTATTTAAGGCGTCGTAAAGATTTTTATTTTGCAGATCATGGAGTTTTTACCATTCACTTATATGTATTTAGTTTTTTGTTATTATTGGTAGTTTTTACAATAGCCGAAATTGAAAATACTTTTCATACAGGAGTTCTGGAGTGGTTAGTAATCCTGCTTTTTGTAGCATTGTTCTTCTATTTATACAAAGCAATGCGTAATTTTTACAAACAGGGGAGGGGTAAAACATTCATTAAATTCCTGCTGGTTTCAATTTTATCATTTGTAATGATGACAGTATTGTTTCTTTTTTTTGTTTTCTTTTCGGCATTTACGTTTTAATATTTTAAAATATGGGTTCAAAATCCGGCGATGCTTTTTTACGCTTAGTTGACATCATGAATGACTTGCGGGAAAAATGCCCCTGGGATAAAAAGCAAACAATTCAGTCGCTCCGGCAAATGACGATTGAAGAAACCTATGAGCTGGCCGATGCTATTACAGAGGAAGACTGGAAAGGCATAAAAGAAGAATTGGGCGATATGTTATTACATATTGTTTTTTATGCTAAAATAGGAAGTGAGCAAAAGCAATTTGAATTAGACGAGGTAATAAACGGAATTTGCGAAAAGCTGATCAATCGTCATCCGCATATTTATAGCGATGTAGTGGTAAATGATGCCGATGATGTAAAACGCAATTGGGAGAAACTGAAATTGAAGGAGGGGAAAAAATCGGTGATTGAAGGTGTGCCCAAATCACTCCCCGCCACAGTAAAAGCAATGCGATTACAGGAAAAAGCAAAGCAAGTAGGCTTTGAATGGGATAATAAGGAGCAGGTTTGGGATAAAGTAGAGGAGGAGATTTTGGAACTAAAAGCCGCCATAGCTGAGGGTAGCAAGCTAAAAACAGAGGAAGAGTTTGGTGATGTTGTATTTTCATTAATTAATTATGCACGGTTTTTGCAAGTGGATGCCGAAAATGCCCTGGAACGAACCAATAAAAAATTTATCCACCGGTTTACACAGATGGAACAATTAGCCTTGCAAAACGGAAAAGCTTTACAGGATATGAGCTTGCAGGAAATGGATGCCATCTGGAACACCATCAAACAACAACGGCAACAGGATTAGTGAAGCCACGAAAAAAAAATATTTTTTTTAATAAGTACAACTTGCTGTTTTTATCAGCAGTACTGTTTGCATTTTCATTTTTCTTCAACAAGCTGTATAGCAACCGCTCATCTGTAGCACAAGAGGTGCGGTTGGCTGAAAAATATTTGCATAAACAAGAACAAGATTTTGCAACGCTGACCAGTGATACTGCATTGGTAAATAAGTTATTTAAAAGTAATGAATCGCTACAGGAGTTTGAAGGCCTTGCTGCAAAGCAATATGGTTTTTTCCTTTATAGCCAGAATGAGTTTGGGCAAACAGAAATGAAGTTTTGGAGCGACCAGTTAAATGTACCACCACCAGATCTGCTTGCTTCTACTGATGGCGACTATTTTATTCATTTATCAAATGGCTGGTATTATTGTATCAGAAAAACCTTGCCTATCTTAAATTCAAACGGGAAAGTGATTTCTTGTGCATTGATACCCGTTCGATCCGAATTTTTTATTGAGACTGATTATTTGCCTAAAAAGTTTGCGTACAGCAGCACTGCAGACAAAAGAGTGCTTATAAGTAAAAAGGTAACCGAGTTTCCCGTAAAATCTGCATCAGGTACTACTTTATTCTATCTTGAAAAGAAAATGGCTGCTGCAGTTCCATATAATGATAAGCAAACAATATTTCTACGCTTTGGGGCATTAATTTTTCTATTTCTTTTCCTGCACCTTCTGGCTGATTCGATAGCAAGGAAGCATGGTGCATGGACAGGAATTGGTACGTTAGTATTGCTACTTTTAGCTGTCCGTCTGGCTACTTACTATTATCCTTCTTTATTAAACCTACGTCAATTTGAACTTTTTGACCCAAGTATTTATGGCTCAAATCCAATACAACGTTCGCTGGGTGATTTATTGATGAATTCGCTTTTTTTATGCTGGGTAGTTTTGTTTGCATGGTCCAAGTTGCGGGATTATGAGAATCCTGCAGCAAGTTTTTCCTTACGTTATAAATGGGTAGCTGGTATATTTTCTTTGTGCCTGTTGTTACTTTCTACTTTTGTATTAGCTACAGTTATTAGAAGTCTTGTATCTGACTCTACTATTTCTTTTGATGTAACCGATTTCTTCAGCCTTAATTTTTACACAGTTGCTGGCTTTGCTGCGTTAGCCTGTTTATCACTTTCCTATTATTATCTGTCACAATTACTTTTCCGTTTTATATTTCCATTATTCCAAGGCAGAAGTTTTCTCATTTATTTTGCTATAGGGTTAGCAGGATTGATTTACCTAACGATACGTTCTGGTAATTCGGAGGTTTTGTTTTATTTGCCTGTATTACTTTGGTTATTGGTTTATACATGGTTTGTCAATCGGCGTTCATTGGTTATTAATCATGTTCGAATCAATATTGCAGGTACTCTTTCCTGGATATTTGTTTTTTCTGTTTCTATTGCTGCCATTATGCTTTCTGAAAATGGAAAAGTGGAATGGGAGAAAAGAAAAAGGCTTGCAGATAAGTTAGCTGTACAGACCGATCCCTCCAGTGAACGGCTAATGAGTATTGCTATAAAGTATTTAGATAATGAATTTTTAAGTGATAATTTCTACCGTTTTAAAGATGAACAAGGAAGCGGACAATTGAGAGATAGTATTATTGCGGGCAACTACAGCGGATATCTTAATAAATACGATACAAGATTATATGTGTATGATGAGTATGACAGACCATTGTTCAATGAAGACCCCACTTCGTTTGAAGCGTTGAACGTAATCTTTACGGTGCAGTCGAAGCCAACAGAAATTGAAGGGCTGTATTATTATGAAACATCTTTTGATAAGTTTAACTATATCATCCGCAGAGATGTAGTAGATACAGCAAATAGTAAACTCGGTTCCTTTTTTATTGTATCAAACCTGAAAAATTTTAGCCGTGATGCCTTATTTCCCGAACTATTCCGACAGAATAGAAAGACTGACCTGGAAAACTCACCCATTTATTCCAACGCTGTTTATATAAGAAACAGGTTAGTATCACCACCGGGTAACTATCCCTTTGCCACGTGGCTAAATGGAGATGAAATACCCAAGGAAGAGTTTAAAACAAAAGAAAATGGCGATTATACAGAGCTATGGTACAGAGCCAGTAATGATAAAGTGGTGGTAATAGCCCGTAAAAGAGAAACTACTATTGAAACGATTACTTTGTTTTCGTATATATTTTGTTCTTTTCTTTTTCTGGTTGCTTTTGTGCAATTACTTTCATTATTATTTAAAACAGGATACAATTGGAAGGGGTTTCGAAAATTAATACAATTGAATATTCGTTCTCAGGTGCACAGTACTATTATCTTCATTAGTATCTTTTCGTTTCTGGTTATTGGAGGTGCTACTATTTCTTTTTTTATCGGCCGGTATGAACGTAGTAATAATGATAAGCTGAGCCGTACCATGAAGATTATGGTGAACGAAATGGAGAAAAAATTATCTGACCATAGCACATTTGACGATGTGGTAAAGATTTACGACTCCGTATATAACTATGATTTGCAAGTGCTGGTAGATGAGGTTTCAGATATTCATGGAGTAGATGTAAATGTGTATAGTTTAAAAGGCGATCTGCAGGTTTCATCTGAAGCAAACGTATATACTAAAGGTGTACTGAGTAAAAAAATGGACCCCGCAGCATTTTATCGGCTAGACAGGTTGCGATTGGTGCAGTATTCCCAGGATGAAACAATAGGTAATTTTGAATTTTTGAGTATGTATTCTCCCGTTAGGGATGAAGAAGGAGATGTGTATGCCTATATCAATATTCCTTATTTTACTTCCAAACCAGAACTGCGACAGGAAATATCTAATTTCCTTGTAACAATTATCAACCTTAATGCTTTTATTTTTTTGATTGCAGGTTTAATTGCATTATTTATTACTAATCGTATCACCCGGTCATTCTCACTTATCAGCGACAAGATGAAGGAGGTTAACCTGGGTAAGCATAACGAGGAAATAGAATGGAACCGGGATGACGAAATTGGTGAGTTGGTAAAAGAGTATAATAAGATGGTGACAAAATTGGGTGACAGTGCAACTGCATTAGCCAAAAGCGAAAGGGAAGGTGCCTGGCGAGAAATGGCAAGGCAGGTGGCGCATGAAATTAAGAATCCCCTGACGCCAATGAAACTGAGTATGCAGTATCTGCAAAATGCAATTAATAATAATCAGCCCAATGTTAAGGAGCTGTCAAGCAGTGTTGCCAATACGTTGGTGGAGCAAATTGACCATCTTTCTAAAATTGCAGCAGACTTCTCCCAATTTGCCAACATTGGTACAGCAAAAGTTGAAGAGTTTGATTTGCATGATGTAATTAGTTCATTAAAAGATCTATTCAGTCGCAACGAAAATGTGCGGATAACCTGGTGGCCAGTGAATGATAGACTGATGATGCAGGCAGATAAGACACAAATGAATCGGTTGTTTACCAACTTATTTGCAAATGCTGTAGAAGCTACTAAGGAAGATGAAGTGTGTAGTATTGAAATTGCTGAACGTCGTGACGGGAATAATATTTACATTAGTATAAAAGATAATGGTGAGGGTATTCCTGTTGAAATGCAGGAAAGAATCTTTGTTCCCAATTTTACCACCAAGTCTTCCGGCACTGGTTTAGGATTAGCTATGTGTAAAGGAATAGTGGAGCAAGCCAAAGGAAATATATGGTTTGAAACGGAGCAAGGAAGGGGAACTACTTTTCATTTGGAGTTACCTGTTCTATAAACTAAATTGAAAGATTTCTTCACGCAATTTCCTGTATAAATTTTTCGTGAGTTAATTCCCACAGGTTTACCTGTTGTTCAAAATTAAGAAAGCCGGGAATTGTTCTATATTCTTTTATAAACTCAAATCCAGCTTTTGCTAAAGTTTTATTTGGAGCAGGGTTTAGTGCATAGGGTTCACAATATATTTTTTTTAGTTTCATATTTTTGAAAAAGAAGGGTAGCGTCGACTTTACAAGGTTCTCACCAGCGCCTTTTTGTCTTAAGTTGTGCGTCCATAAATGCAGGTGCATATAAGCTTCTTCGCCAAACTTTATTTTATTGATATTGGAATGACCAATTGCTTTTCCGTCCATCTGCCAAATAATGCAGTATGATTTCTTTTCTTCATACGGCTGGCCCAATTGTTCTGAAAGTGCTTTTCTCATGTCTTCTTTACCGGGCATTTTACCTGTGTCAACACCCATGCCAAGTAAAAATTGATCATTAGCTCCCAACCAGTACTGAATTATTAAATCAATATCCTGCTTCTGCATTTCTCTTACTGATAGAATAGGATTGTTCATACAATGTTAGATTCCTTTTTTCTTCTTCGTATTGGATAAAAATTCTTCAAACTCATTCAGCGAATAGCTACTTAAATTATTCTTCTTTGTCATTCCACCTTTCTGCGCAGCCAGCACTCCATACTTTACATCATCATATCCTTCCAAAGAATGGGCGTCGGGGTCTATAGAAAGCAGAACGCCTTTCTCAATGGCATATTCAATCCATTTCCAATCAATATCTAACCGGCGTGGATGGGCATTTAATTCTATTACTACATGATTGGCGGCGCAGGCTTCAATTATTTTTTTATGATCAACCGGGTAACCATTGCGGCTTAACAATAAACGACCCGTCATATGGCCCAGAATTGTTGTGTAGGGGTTTTCAATAGCAGTCAGCAATCGCTTCATCGCTTTTTCCTCATTCATCTTCAGGTTACTGTGTATAGATGCGATGACAAGATCGAATGTTTTTAGAATCTCTTCCGGGTAATCTAAACTTCCATCATTTAAAATATCACTTTCAATGCTTTTAAAGATTTTAAACGGGGCCAGTTGACTATTGAGTTGATCAATTTGTTGCTGTTGTGCTATTATTCGTTCCACTTTCAATCCGTTTGCATAAAAGGCGGTTTGAGAGTGATCGGAGATAACTAAATATTCCAATCCCCGTTTGATACATTCATCCGCCATTTCTTCCAAAGTATTGGCTCCATCACTCCACTTACTATGGCTGTGGATGATGGAACGGATGTCGCCTGGCTGTATTAATTCAGGCAGTTTGTTATTTTTTGCTTTTTCAATGATGCCAGCCGTTTCCCGGAGGCAGGGGGTGATGTATGGAATTGTGGCTTCAGTGAATACCGCCTCGTCATTTTCGCCATCTCCGTAGGAAATTGAAGGAAATGCCTTCTCAAATGCTTCAATAAATGCAGGGCTGCCGGTGGTTTGGAATTGTCTTTTGGTAATATTCTCTTTTCCTGTGTATAAGCGGAGTTTTAATCCATTCTTCAACTTGTATAATAAGTTGTCTTTATTTTCTTCCAGTAATTCAGGTGGTTGTGCTGTTTGAAATTTAGGTTTAATGACATCGTTTGTTTCTGCAACAACGAATTCTAATTCTTCAATTGTTAATTCCTGCCGCCGGTATGCACCTGTTGCTCTTACTTTATCTGGTGAAAATAATTTGAGTAAATAGCTTTCTATCTGCGGATATATTTCTTCTAACTGGGCATATAAAAAGTTTCCCTGGTTAAGAAAATAGAATTCAATTCCTTCTTGTACGTTTGTTTGTGTTTTTTCTCCGAAGCCTTTAAAAAGTGTTAGCCTGTTTTCATTACAGGCATATAATAATTCACCCAACGATTCTATTTCCATCTCTTTCCAGATGGTATTAATTTTTTTTGGACCAATTCCTTTTATGTTCAGCATTTCAATAACACCGGGTGGGGTAGTACTAATTAACTCACCCAACACTTCTAATTTTCCGGTTTCTAATAATTCAACCACCTTTTTTCCGGTACTTTCTCCAATTCCTTTTATTAAAAATAATTTTTCCCGGGGGGTGTCTTTTAGCTGATTTGGGAGCTTTTCGATGTTAAATGCCGCCGCCGCATAAGTTTTCGATTTGAAAGAATTTTCGCCATGTATGTCCATTAATTTGGAAAGCAGCGAAAAATTATCGGCAATGGTGGAGTTATCCATGATGCTAATTTAAGAATTACTTGCTCATAGATTAGAATAGAAAAATTTCTTTGCAAAAGAATTGTATGAATAAACCAATAGTAAAAAACAGGGCTATAAAAATGTTGTTTTCCCTATGAAAACAGGGTATAAAAAAAAGTCCTGAGTGATCAGGACTTTAGCTTTAGTTGAAAAAGTTTTTCAACTTATTTCTTTTTCTTAGCAGCTTTCTTCTTAGGAGCAGCTTTCTTTTTAGGAGCAGCTTTCTTTACCGCTTTTTTTGCAGCTTTTTTCTTAGTAGCCATTTTGTTTAGAATTTAATGTTAGTATAAATGGGTTAACGATAGTAAAAATAACAATTATTTTATACTACCCAAATTTTTTTTCCACAAAATTCTAAACGGGCTATCAAACCAGCTTATGCTTCTACTGGTGCAATTGAAACAAATGTCTTA
>CAZXMP010000161.1:0-7904 GCA_964641575.1 uncultured Chitinophaga sp.
CTTTTCTGATGTCCATTTTGGTTGATTTACTGTCAACCTATTTCAGGACAAGACAATCTACTGACCATTGTTTTTCCGTCCAGCCACACTTGCGGTAAGCCCATGTTATAGGCATGCCTTGTCGGTCTTCACATTAGAAGTCAAGTTTGCCACTTTTAAAATACAGTTTCATATTGTTTCTTAATTTCTGTCGTGGTAATATTTCATGTCCGTCTGCTGAACCACTGCTTGCAAAATAGTTGCCGCTTTTAAATTCAACATATCCGTAAATAATTTGCTTTTTTGTAGAGTCTGGAATTTCCGATAAAATAATCTTTGTATCTGTGCAAGGAACTTCAAGTCTAAATATTAAGCTGTCATTTTCTTTGTATGCGTAAGATGGAAAGTCGTCAGAACTTAGCATATGATATAGTGTCGCTTTGTTTTTATAAATGTCAAGGCCAAAGCCAACTCCACCAAAAAGTCCAAAAGCTCCATCAATTGTTAGTGTGTCACCTTTCCAAAGATAAAATGATTTAAATGGCGCTTTACTTTCTTGATTTTTTGAGGTAAAAATTAAGCTGTCATTTTGATAAGATTCAATAAAACCGGAATTAATGTAAACTTGCATCTTGTCCTTAAACATATCAAGTTCTTTTGAGTTTTCAATATGCTTTTCAACTTCCTTTTTTATGCTTGGGTCAATTGTCAAACCGTTTATAGTGTCAGAATCTTTAGTTTGTCCACAAGCAGTAAGTGTCAAACAAAAAAGGAATATTGCGATTATGTTTCTTGTCATACGGAATGTGTCTAAAGGTTGCCTATAACGTTTTCGGGCTTTGCGTTCGGGCGGGTTTCGGAGCACAAAACTGTCAACCTGCACTGCACTTGAATAGAAGCACAAAGCTGCAAATTTGCTCGTCACCCCGCCTGACGCAAAACCCGTGTTACAAGCAGTTTTTCTCATTTCTTCAGTCGTTTTAGTATGTCGTCAAGCGTGTATAAATAGTCTTGTATTTGTCCTGTCGTAACCTTTTTAGGTGTATGAACTAGTGTATTTCTAAATGTTCTTAATCTGTCAATTTGATATGATTGTTCTTTGTCAAGATAACCGCTTTCAAACAACATTCTTATCGCTTCACGAACACTTAAAAATCTGTCTGTTTGTTTTCGAGCCATTGTCACAAGTTTTTCTTCGAGTTCTGCCCACGATTTTAGGAATTCTCCAAGGTCACCTGTTCTTAATTCTTTGTCTGCTATGTCCTTAATCTGTTGGCATAAATCAAATATTGGGTCATTGTCAGGATATAATGATTTTTTAGGAATTTGGTCAAACCCTTTACCCCAAAATGTCTTATTGTTTGGTATTTTGAATTTGGCAAGAAGTCGGTTGTTAAAATCGAGTTCCGTTTTTGCATCATAATTTGTCGTAATGTCGTCCGTCCCCGCCAAATAGCCTTCTTGAAAATAAGGTCGTAATGCTGTCGGTGGGCAAATACTTAAAAGTCGAATGTTTATTAAGTCGTGTTCTGAATTAATTGTAATTCTATTAGTCAAGTAAGGAAGTCCAAAAACAAAAATGTATGCAAAATCTTCTGTGTTGTCCATTGTCGCAAATGAACAAGCAACTCTTAAAGAATGTGTAAAGTCAAGATAAGGAGTGTGGCAAACTTCATAATGCTGCAATACACTCCATTGAACCGCTTTTCTTCGTTTTAGTTCTTTGTAACCTTCAATTTTTTCCCTTTCAAAAAGGTCAACCAAAGCCTTACTTGCACCTTCTAAAATGTCAAACCGATTTGTCAGCTCACGAATTGGTAAATAGTCACCACGATAAATGCTTGGATAAAAAGAAGAGTTTCCTGCTTTGTTTTTGTAGTCTGTCGATTGTCCACGATAAAAGATAAGGTGGTCTTTGTTTTTGAAAGCCAATTTCGCTGTGTGTTCAACAAGTTCTCTAAATGTCGCTACCGGAAATGGGTCAGTCGAACCTACCTTGGTCGGGTCGCCAAAGTGTTTCAATAATTCGTCTGTTAATTCTGGTTGTATTCGTCTCATTTAAAATTGCTTGTAACGACCCGGGTATTTGCGAAGTAACATTTTTCGTGAATGTTACGAGAGCAACAAGAGGCGTTATTTCTCAAATACCTATGTTCAGCGAAGTGTTCGCAGGTGTTAGAACATAGTGATTTTAGAAATTGTATTAACGCCTCGCAGACCCGGGTCGTTCAGCAAAATGTAGGACTAAAGAAAGTTTGAGGCACGAAAACGGTTTTGTCCGTTCGCACTTCTTCCTGCGAACATTTTGCTGAACATTTGTATTTGCGAATGTTCTTGTTCCAAATTTAATTAATTTTCAATGCCAAATGGAACAAATTGTAAGGATACAATACGTAAATACGAAACTGCAAATTGGTTTGGTCAATTGGCGGCAGGCATGGCTATTATCTGTAATTCCCGCCATTCAATTAACTACAGAAGTGTATAAAGGCAAATTGGTGTTTCGGGAGCCCGGTACTTCCCGGCGTATCAGTTATCAACGAATAAAACAAGGATTAATAAAGAAGCAAATTATTATTCAGCAAAAAGCTTTACCCTTTTAGAAGTTAGGAATAAGTTTTTGCATCTGTCGCTTATTGTGATTGAAATAATTTGTTGTTATACTACCCTTCAATTCTTTTAATATCCGCTCCCAGTTTTCTCAATCGTCCATCAATATCCTGGTAGCCTCTGTCTATCTGTTCAATATTTTGAATAATACTTTTTCCATCGGCACTGAGTGCTGCAATTAATAAGGCTACTCCTGCACGGATATCAGGGCTGCTCATCGTAATGCCACGCAATGCCTGTTCTCTTTCTAAACCAATTACAACGGCACGATGTGGATCGCACAGCACAATTCTTGCTCCCATATCAATCAGCTTGTCAACAAAAAATAAACGGCTCTCAAACATTTTTTGATGAATTAATACCGATCCTTTTGCCTGTATGGCTGTTACTAAAACAATACTTAACAGATCAGGTGTAAATCCCGGCCAGGGATGATCGTAGATCGTCATCACCGAACCATCTAAGAAAGTTTGTATTTCATAAATTTCTTGAGCTGGTATATGAATATCATCAGCATTAAAATTTAGTTGTATTCCTAGCTGCTGAAATTTTTCCGGGATTATGCCAAGATGTTCTATACCGGCGCCTTTAATGGTTATATCACTTTGCGTCATGGCAGCAAGACCGATAAAAGATCCTACTTCGATCATATCGGGCAACATGCGATGTTCCGTTCCACCCAGATAATCTACTCCTTCAATCGTTAGCATATTACTGCCAATGCCGGATATGCTGGCACCCATCCGGTTCAGCATTTTACACAGTTGTTGTAAGTAGGGTTCGCAAGCTGCATTGTAAATCGTTGTAATTCCCTTGGCCATCGTTGCGGCCATCACAATATTAGCTGTGCCGGTTACAGAGGGTTCATCCAGTAATAAATTAGTTCCCTGAAGATTGGGTGCTGCTAAATGAAAGAATCCATCTTCATCATGATAGGTAAAGGATGCTCCTAATTTTTCAAACCCGATGATATGTGTATCTAAACGTCGTCTTCCAATTTTATCGCCACCGGGTTTTGGTATAAATGCTTTTTTAAATCTGGATAACATGGGTCCGGCAAACATCACGGAGCCTCTTAGTTTGCCACTTTTCTTTCTGTATGCTTCGCTATGCAGGTAATCAATATTTACATTATCGGCTTTGAATGTACAAGTGTCACGACTGCTTCGTTCGATCGTAACATTCATTTCTCCCAACAATTCTATAAGCAGGTTTACATCAATAATGTCGGGGATATTGGTGATAGTAACTTTTTCGGGAGTAAGCAATACAGCACTGATGATTTGCAAGGCTTCGTTCTTGGCCCCTTGCGGAATAATTTCGCCACTTAATTTTTTTCCTCCTCTTACTTCAAATGAATGCATGGTATAGTACCCCCATCCCCTAAAGGGGAGTTTTAGCAACTCAAATTTGGAGTTTGCTTTCGGTTAAATAATTAGTAATATAGTTGAAGTAGGAAGTGAACCAATAAAAAATTGGTTATAAACTCCCTTTCTATCATTAAAAATAATGATGTAGAAGTAAATCGAATTCGAAAATTCCCCTTTAGGGGTTTAATATCTTTTCTTCTTGAAGTTGCCGCCGCCACCGCCGCCTCTGTTGTCACGGTGTCCGCCACCGCCGCCTCTGTTATCTCTGCGTCCACCGCCACCACCGCCTCTGTTATCCCTGCGTCCGCCACCACCTCTGTTGTCTCTTCCTTCCTGTTGCGGACGGAAAGCTTTTACATACGGCGTATTGGTAAAAGTTAACTGGCCATTGGTTATAACAGATAGTTCGCTTTGAATAGCATCATCATGCACAATTTCTTTGTGCCAGTTATTGTATGCCAGCTTCATATAATAAGCCACTGCGTTTGCAAAACCCAATTTCTTCTCGGGATTTTCTTCTTTCAGTGCTTTATCAATAATTACTTCTAAGTTTTTACCCAGGTGAGAAAATCTCGGATGTCTTTTGGGGTAAGGAAGCGGATCGGGCCTTGCTTTTAGCGATTCTCTTGTTGGAATGGGGTAAGGCGATTTTACATCTAATGTAAAATCGGAGATCAAAAAAAGATGATCCCAAAGTTTATGACGGAAATCTTCCACATTTTTTAGATGGGGGTTTAAAAATCCCATCAATTCAATTACAGCCTGGGCATTTCTTTGCCGGCGTTCCGGGTCTTCGATAGTCATAATATGCTCCACCATCTTCTGTACATGGCGGCCGTATTCCCGCATCGTCAGATGGTTTCTAGTCGTATTATACTCCATGTTTTCTAAATCCATTGCAACAAATGTAGGGAAGAGTTGCTGAGTTTGCAACTTCGCCGGGTTAAAGAGAAAAAACGCAGCCTATTTTAAGGCTGCGTTTCGTGTTATTTTAAAGGTGTTTGGAAGGGAAAAGAAAGGGGCCCCGAACCAAGGCCCCTTTTACAAGCCACCATCCTCTTCCACCTAAGAGGTCATTTAATGAAAAGTTGATTGACACGGGACAATTTGCTCGTTACATCTGTAAGCCTTAACCAATAAGTTCCTTGCTGTAAAGTACCTAGTTGATGATAGGATAAACCTGTAACCACCAGTTCTTTCTGCATCAGTTTTTGTCCTTGTGTATTATAAACTTCAACTAATTTTTTTCCGTTCTCATTATTATCAAATTTGATACCAATAATGCCAGTTGATGGATTAGGATATACGTGGAAACCAGTATAAAGCGAATTTTTTAAATCAATAGTTCTTATATCACTAAAACGGGAATAGCCGTTTGTATAAACCTGCCTGATTCTAAAAAAATGAACACCGGTATACGATGGGGATGCTGTATAAATAAATTTATAAACATTACTGTTTTCCGACATGTTTTTTGCTACTTGTCCAACATTGAAAAAATTACGACCATCTTTGCTTAACTCCACTTCATATCTATAATTAGTTTCCAAATCATCAAAAGCGTTCCATTTTAACTCCGCTGTATTATCTGATATTTTTGTGACAAAGAAATTGCGAATACTTAATGGAAGTGTAACAATAGGGCAGGTACAATATTCAAAATGAAAGTTTACCAATGCAGAAGTAAGTACAAGGGTGCTGCTGCTTCCACCGGTAATAGTAGCATTGGTTGATACATTGATATCATAATTATAGGTAACACTATCATGCCCGTAAAACTGAACAATGGTTGCTGAATCACTAATGGTTCTGCAAAGTTCTTCATTCAAAATAGTGTCATTTGCCATCGAATAAAAATCGGTACCGGCACCAGGTATACCATCGTACGCAGTTAATATATTGCCCGGAGGTCCATACGTAAGATTAGCACTATTGGATAACGGTGTTCCAATACCTGGCCCCGTAATTTGATCATTTCTTGTATATACAAATGTGGCGGTTTGCGAAGAGGCTGCATAGTTCTGCATAGCCAGTGTGTCAATAATGCCCGTAATAGTTACACATAAACGAACACAAGTTACCATTCCATTAATCGGGTCAAACTGCGGAAATTTTACCGGAATGGAAGTAGTACCGGTAGGGAAAGCAATGGTGGTATCAAACGCTGTAGAGCCGGGCGGATAGCCCATCGGACACTGTGCAGAACTCTTTGCATTAATACTTAAAAGAAAAAAAATAAATGAGAAAGCTTTTGTATAAGTATATTTCATAGGATGCTGTTTTGGTTTTCACCTAGATTGGTATCATAAAATTAAATGAAGAAGCAGCCGTAATCAATTGTACAACTGCCCGATATTGTAAACCGTATTAAACGAATATCCACAGCAAATCTTCTTGCATAAGTTGCAGCAGTGATATGTAAAACAAGTTGCGGCTGGTTAGTAAAACAAATTGGTAAATGTCAAAGCAGATTTATTTTATTTACCGGAACACTTGTGTGGTTTTACTAAGAAAATAACGATAGCAACCAATACCTTTGCAGATACAGATGACAATTGCCGTTAACACAAGATTTTTATTGAAAAATTACCTGGAAGGATATGGGTATTTTATACAGGAGACTTTCAGCAGAATTGTGCGAAACCACCCGGAACATTCATTTGTTTTTATTTTCGACCAACCCTATGATGAAAGTTTTGTATTTGAAAGAAATGTAAAGGCGGTAATAACAGGACCGGCTTCAAAACAACCTTTGCTTTGGAAATACTGGTACGATATAAAAATACCGGCATTGTTACGAAAATATAAGGCTGATGTTTTTGTATCCTGCGATGGAATTTGCTCCCTCAGAACAAAACTGCCACAATGTTTGATAGTACATGACCTGGCTTTTTTGCATTACCCTTCTTTTCATAAAAAATCTCATTTATCCTTTTATAAAAAATATACGCCTAAGTTTTTGGAAAAGACGGCAGCGATCGCCACTGTCTCTTCATTTTCAAAAAATGATATTATTAGTCAGTACAAAATTGATCCGGATAAGATTGATGTAGTATTTAGTGCAGCTAAAGACCTTTTTAAGTCATCCGGCGATGAAGAAAAAAGTTTCATCAAAAATAAATACACGGAAGGGAAGGAATATTTTCTATATACTGGAGCAATTCATCCCCGAAAAAATTTAATGAATTTGCTGAAAGCATTTTCTGTTTTCAAAAAAAGGCAAAAGACAAATATGAAGTTGGTATTGGCAGGAAGACTTGCCTGGAAATACGAATCATTTACCGAAAGTTTAAAGTCCTATAAATATAGAGATGATGTAGTGATGACAGGTTATGTTGATGAAGTAGAACTCGTAAAAATTACCGGAGCTGCATATGGACTTGTATATCCGTCTTTCTTTGAAGGATTTGGTGTGCCTGTATTGGAAGCGATGAAATGTAATGTACCCGTTATTACTTCTGCCAATTCTGCTATGCAGGAAATAGCAAAAGATGCTGCTTTGTATATTGATCCGGAAAGCCACACGGATATTGCAGATAAAATGATGTTATTGTACAAAGATGAAAATTTGAGGAACCAATTAATAGAAAAAGGAAGAAGTACCGCTGAAGAATATAATTGGGATAAAACAGCAGCATTACTCTGGCAATCGATTGTAAAAGGAGCGAATAAATTACCTGGTTGAACCCGTTTTAGTCTGTGTTCCTATCTTTGCCTCCTTTCAATTAAAAACACTTCCGGCAGGAAGATAGATTATGAATAAATCAACAATTACGATCGATGTAGTAACAGATGAAAACCGGGTTCCGGATTCTATTTCCTGGAGTGCCTCTGATACAAGTGCTGAACATGCACAAAAAGCAAAGGCAATGATGATCTCTTTTTGGGACAGTGCGGATAAAGCAGCTTTGCGCATTGACCTCTGGACAAAAGATATGATGGTAG
>CAZXMP010000162.1:0-7755 GCA_964641575.1 uncultured Chitinophaga sp.
AAAGTTCAGGCAATCATCACTGCAAGTGCCTTTCATTTTTTCTTTACATTCATCGCATTGAATAAATAATAAATGACATGCATCGTTAACACAGTTAACATGTGTATCGGCAGGCTTGCCACATTGGTGGCATTGGGCAATAATATCTGGAGTAATCCGCTCTCCCAACCTTTCATCAAAAACGAAATTTTTTCCAATGAATTTACTATCTAATCCATTTTCCTTTACCTGGCGGGCATAGTTAATAATGCCTCCTTCTAAATGAAATACATTTTTAAATCCCTGGTGCAGCATATAAGCTGATGCTTTTTCACAACGAATGCCACCGGTGCAATACATGATGATGTTTTTGTCCTTATCCGCTTTCATCATATCCACCGCCATGGGTAATTGTTCCCGGAATGTATCGCTGGGTATTTCCAATGCATTTTCAAAATGGCCTACTTCATATTCATAATGATTGCGCATATCAATTACAACGGTTCCTTCCTGCTGCATCAGCTCATTCATTTGGGTAGCATCTACATAACGGCCTTTATTTTGCATATCAAAAGCAGGATCATCAATTCCATCAGCCACTATTTTCTTCCGCACTTTTACATCCAATACAAAAAAGGATTTTCCATCATCATCCACCGCTATGTTCAAACGAATTCCATTGAGCGGTTTAATAGCATACAGATATGCTCTTAATGTTTCTAGGCTTTCCGTTGGAACACTGATCTGCGCATTAATTCCTTCATGCGCCACGTAGATGCGGCCCAACACTCCTATTTCTTTTAAATCCTTGTACAAGGTATTTCGGAAAACTTCGGGGTCTTCAATTTTAAAATAGCAATAAAATGAAATGGTAGTGCGGGGAGTTGAATCGTTGAGGATTTTCTCCTTCAACTCCTTGCGGGAGATGCGGTTGTGTAATTGTGCCATGAGTTTAAATTTTATCCCGATAATTATCGGAACCCAATTGCAGGTTGGGCAAAATTTTTAAAGCAGGGCAAAGATACACTAAGAGGTTAAAAGAGAAAAAGAGGAGTGAAAAAGTACTACTTCTATAAAAGTTCCTGTTATTCAATTTCATACTTTGAATATTCGAAAATGGGGAATAGAATTCATACAGTACAAGTGTGCGACGCAACAGACGATGATAGTAGCAATGGAGCTGATGACATAAAAAATTAAGGCCAATCATCTCCTCTTCTACCGCTATTACGACTCATCCCAAGTTTAAATCCAGTTTGCCAGGCTCTTCCATTTTGGAAGGATTGCACAAAATCAATCCGGAATTGCTTGAAGATGTTATCGAAGCCAACAAAATATTCGTAATAATATTTATTGCTGTTGATATAGAAACCATTTACACCGGCTACAAGGTAAAGGTTCAATTTTTTTAACCCTGGAATTTTATTGGTAAGAAATCCATTAAAATTATGTTCCAGGTGTGCCAATGTATAAAACTTATCAATGTTGCTATATTGGTAAATTGGTAGCAACTGAAAGCTGTTGACATACTCCGTAGCAAAAGTTGACAAATTACCATTGAAATGAAAATAGTCAGGCAGTTCTACATTATTAGTATTGATAAAACCGCCCATTCCTAATTTGTAACGTAACCGCCCTTGTAAACGAAGGTTTACATTATCAGTAACATTGAAATTCCATTTGCTGAAATCTGCATCGCTACCAAATAAGCCTTTAACAGATTGAATATACTGTGCCGATAACATTGGATATTTTGAGCCGATGCTGATTTTTCTATCGGGTAATTCAATATAGCGATTACCGGGTTGCCAGCTTGCGCCGATTAATATAACCATCGATTGATGTCGCTTTAGATTTTCATTGACAATTTCGTTGGGATAGTTGGGTGTATATGCTCTGTCAGGTTTATCCCGCCAGGTATAATCAGTGATGTTATCCAACGGCTTTCTATCCTGGAATTGAAAACCCGTATTGATGGTAAATCCAGCACCGACAGCCTGCTTGTAACTACCCCGCATATAAACTGCCTCATAGGTTTTCATTCGGTTTTCTTCGCTTAACAAAGAAGAAATAGAATTACCCCTTTGACCAACCGGACTATTATTACTGAATTGAAACACTCTGCTACCACCGGAAAGGCTTACCGAAGAAGCATATTGTTTTCCAAATGTATAAGTAGTTGTAAGATGGGCATTGAAATGCTTGTTGCCAAACCCATACCGTAAATTCGGCGACAGAGAAATTGCTCTGCGGCTCAGCAAATTGCTATCCAATCTTTTTGTCCAGGTAATATCGGGATTAATAACCCAACCTTCTGCCGGATTAAAACTTACTAATTCTGTTAATGGGCGGAAGCTGAAAGTGGTTCTGTTCTTCTGGCTTGATACAGATTGCTCAAAAAACAACGCCATCAAAGGATTTATTTTATTTCTTTTTTTATCCAATGAATCGAGATAACGGGGATCTTTTCTTACCTGCTCCAGGCTATCTTTCTTACTATAATCTGATATTTCATCCGCCATCAACGGTACAGGTCTTGTTAGTTCCCAATAGTCCACACTTTTTTTATTGGCACTATCCGTATATTTTAAAATGGTGCTGGTAAATGTTTTTTTAGTGAACTCCGGTTCTGCATTGTAGTTGGAATAAATATTTATAAAACTTCCATAGGCATCAAAGCCCAATATTTTAATAGTGGGATAAATTACCTGGCTCGACATGTACCAAACATCTTTTGATAATGGCCGGTACAATTGATCGATGCGGAGTGAATCGGCCAGTTCCATTTGAGATGTCTTCGTCAATAAAAGTTGGACTGAATGAATACGCCAATCTTCATCCACAATATTTATATAACCGCTGAATAAGGGCTCATATTTTCGTTTAGGAGTTACTTTTATACGGTTGATCTCTTTTCCATCTTCTGTAAAACTTCCTTCGAATTTATACCTGTAATAATTCAATGCATTATTAGAAATAGGAGAAATAAAACCTCTTGGATTGAGATTATTCCCTATGAAAACATTGTTATCATAAAAAGAATAAATTCCCGGTGCACTTAATCCAAATCCATCCCTTTGCCCACTTACTTTAGATGAGATTACTTCAACCTTTTCTTTATTGGGTTTATCCACAGCATAATTAGAAACCGTTTCTGACAAGTACAGCATTTTTTGTTTGCTGGTATCGCCATCTTCAAAATCTACTTTTCGTCCCAGTATTTTTTTAGGATAATTTCTAATCCGCATCTGGCCTTTTGTATATACTTCAGCCGTAAACTTATTATACTGATTTTGATGAAACTCTCTTTTGTCAATTGCATTCCGGATGATCTGGTAGGCCAGGTCTTCGCCATTTTTCAGAATTACTTCTCCCAATGTCATTTCCTGTTGGCCCAAAATAAAGTCCAATGTTATATCAGTATTGGCAACAGTAATTGATTTTTCTTGCCGGCTATAACCAACATACTGGCAAACCAGCGTATAATTTCCCGGGGATAGACTGATTAAATACTTGCCTTCGTTGTTTGCATTAGTACCTTTTTTGTTTTCTTTTATAAACACGGAAGCATAAGGCAAAACCTTTCCTTCTTTGTCAGTAACAACACCTTTTATTTTTTGGGCAGAAGAATACAACGAACAAAACAGACCGATTAAGGCGAAGAATAACGTCTTCATAATTGTGTGGTAGTGCCAAAATGGGATTAAATCAATTTGGCAATCGACAAGGTAAGTTAAAAAAAGAGAAGAATGGTTGAGTTGAATCTATTTTGAAAGTTTTAACGCCCATCTTTTGAAGAACGAAGAAAACTTCCAGTCATAGCTGCAAATCCTGCAACCAAGCCACCGATAAATGCAGTGAATAATATTAAGTATAAAGCATTGCCGCCTAATGGAAGCACGGCAGCAATTTTTGTTGCCATTATTCCCTGGTTCTGCATGTTGATCCATGCTGAAAGCCCTGCCCAGAGGACAAATACCCCAAGCATACCCGCCAAAAAAGCTTTGCCGGCTTTTTGATGAATTATTACCGCTACTAATAATGAGGTAATGGCAATTCCCCACCAGGGTAAAAACAAACCACTGATAAATGCAAGCAATGCAGTAAGAATGCTGGCTACTAAAAATTTCATACGCTGTAATATTTCAAATTCGTTATTGACTATTAAAACATCAAGTTCATTCACTATTCACCATTCACCATTCACTATTTTCCATTCACAAACTTCATTGTCCACTTTACATTCTTATCTGTCCTGTCTCCTTCCCGCATAAACCAAAGTTTATTGTACTTACCCGCTACCCAATTATCCAAATAGTCATCATAATATTTACTGCCGGGGTTACCACTTTGTCCGCCGGGATAAACACCATACGCTTCTGTTGGCGTACTCATTTGTACTACCATCCGCCAACTTGGGCCGTGACTATGTGTAATAGCATTTACAATATTTCCGTTTCCACCAACAGGCAATCCTTTCCTGGCAAAAGCCGGTAAAGCATCTTTTAATAAATGATAAACAGTGGGGTTTTTAAATTTCGTCCACTCTAATTTTCCTTCTGCATCAGCCTTGGCTAAATCAACCGATGCTTTTTTTAATGCAACTGTTACTACATCAAACAAGGTTTCTTTTTGTGTAGTGTTGATATCATCAATAAATTTCAAGGCAGTATCTCTTTTTAAAAGCTCCATGGTAGTTTGCTCATCCGGAAAAGGAGAAGATGGATTCGTTCTTGACAATTCATCTTTCCAGATTCCTACTTCTAAACTATCCCACCAGCATTGATAAATAGTTTGCCCTTTTGAATCAGGCGAAGCCATCATATCCCAATTCTTAACGATATCGAGATATTTTTTCTCCGTAGCATTCAGTTCGCTTTCTTTAACATAACCCGTTAAAATACTTCTTGCATCTTCTGCCAGCGTATTAAAATAATTATTCTGCAGTTTCATCATATCATCCGGAGTGATGCCACTCATGGCTGCAAGTTTGTTTGTAATAGTGATACCTCTTGGCGTAATATAACTTCCGGGTATAAAATAAGGATAGGTAGAATCAACCGGACGCTGGTTAGCACTTTGCAAAAAGCCTTCCACCGGATTTTTGCTATGCGGATTTTCTGCCTGCGGAATAAATCCCTGCCACATATAGCTGCTATCTTCTCCCGGCATTACATACAATCCTTGCCTGTTCCACCGTGCAGGAAATTTTCCTTGCTGCCAGATTGCTATGTCGCCTGTTTTAGAAGCGAACACAAAATTCTGACCGGGGCAATCAAATGTTTTTATAGCATCCGCATACTCATCGTAATTTTTTGCACGGTTCAATTTATAAAAAGTAATGCCATCATTGCTGGGGTCATGTGCGGCCCAGCGAACTGCTAAATTTCTTTTATTAGAAAAATCATTGGAGAAAGCTTCATCAAACATTACCGGGCCAAAAACGGTATAAGCAACCGTATCAAGAACATCAGCACCGCCTTTTACTTTGATCGTTTCTACTTTACGGGTTGACTTTTCCCATTTGCCATTGAACCAATACTCTTGCTTTGTATTGTCCTTAAACTTTATATTGTAATAATCTTTTACATCCCGCTGTGCATTGGTAACTCCCCATGCTATACTATCATTAAATCCAATAATTACAAACGGGCTGCCCGGCAATGAAACACCATAAGTATTGCTGGTAGGTGTTTGCAATTGTATTTCGTACCAGATAGAAGGAAGCGATAGTTCAAGATGCGGATCGTTTGACAGGATAGGAACACCGCTTTGTGTTTTGCTGCCGGCTACTACCCAGTTATTGCTGCCATTATTAATATCGGGTTTTGAAATTTCATTGGCTGCGATCGTTTCTTTGTTGCCAAAATATAGTGAATCAGCCGATGCAGGTTGCACCGGAACAATAGCCGGCTTATCAAACACCGTTCCTTTTGGAACAATTGGTGCCAGTGAATCATGCACCTGTGGATACATAGCTTTTAACTCGTCAGGAATAAATATTGATTTTGCGTTGGTGTATGCCAGATCATTCTCGGTTCCGCCAGATAACATTTTCGCCATCATCTTTAATAATAAAGCGGTGCGAAAATTCGTCCACTCCTCGGGTTTAAAATTGAGCAGCTTATACTCCACCGGCAGTTCTGCTTCTTTTAGTGATTTAATATAAGAATTAACACCGTTTGTATACGCATCAAACATTTTTTTGGTTGCAGGGTCTTTGTCCATTTCCTTCATGGCGTTTTCGGCAGCATACACCATTCCTAATCTTCGTTGCTCTTTATCAAAATTGATTGCTTTGGGTCCGGCAATTTCGCTGGCACGGCCTGCAGCGGCTTTTGTTTGCAGATCCATCTGAAACAAACGGAACTTTGCATGTAAATAACCTTGTATGAAATACAGGTCTTCATCATTTTCGGCAAATACATGCGGCACTAATCGTTCATCAAAATACACATTGGCATTTCCTTTCAAATCGGGAAAATTAAGTTCGGCATCAAAGCCTTCACCAGTGGGTTCGGCATTTTGCCAAAAACCATGTTGAGGACTTACAAATTTTCCGACCGGTGGAATAGTACCCCATTGTTTATTGAGGGCAAAAACTAATCCGGCAGTAACAATAGTTGAGATGGCAAATGGAACGATACGCATAGGCAAATAATGTGAGGGGAAGATAAGAATAATCACGGATTAAAGGATTTATTTGGATGACACGGATTTTTTCTTTTACTAAATAGCCATTCTTCAACGGTAAGGAATCTCAATGGAATAAAATTCCATGCAAATCGTTTCAAATCCTTCGATCCGTGTTCCTTTTTATAGTAATTTCAGTATCCATTTAAAACAATACAACTATGCCTATATTAATTGGAGTTGGAATACTGGTGCTTATTATTTTCTGGGTTATAAGTATCTACAATAGCCTCGTTCGGTTGCGCAACCGAAGAGAAAACGCCTTTGCTGATATTGATGTACAATTACGGCAGCGACATGACCTGATTCCGCAGTTGGTAGAAACCGTAAAAGGTTATGCGGCACATGAAAAAGATCTGCTGCTAAAAATTACCGAGGCCAGAACTGCGGCGATGAGTGCTACTACCATTGATGGTAAGATAGCAGCAGAGCAGCAATTAACAGGTGCTTTGCAAGGATTGAAAGTGCAGGTAGAAGCCTATCCTGATCTGAAAGCCAATCAAAATTTTTTGCAGTTGCAGGAAGAGTTGAGTGATATAGAAAATAAACTAGCTGCATCCAGACGTTTCTTCAATGCTGCTACTACAGAGTACAACACAGCCGTTGAAGCATTTCCCGGTAATTTAATTGCGAGAAACTTTGGATTTAAAAGAGAGATCATGTTTGATCTGGGTACAGATACCCGCAAACAAATGGAAGAGCCACCGAAAATTCAATTTTAACCCCCAACCCCTAAAGGGGAGTTAAGAAGTATGCAATATATCGGTCTAGATAAACAAATTCGAAAGAACAATTTCAATTCTATTCTTTTGTTAATAGCATTCCCGGCATTGCTGCTGGGAATGCTCTATGCTATTACCTGGGCCATTGTTGAAAAGACTAATTCCGAATCTGGAGCTTATTCGTCAAACATTGATACAACCACTACATTCCTGCAAATGGCACCGTTTGTACTCGGTGGAGTTGGCGTTTGGTTTTTAATAGCCTGGGCAGGCAACGCTGCTTTTATACGAATGGCTACGGGAAGCAAGACATTGGAAAGGATGGAGAACAAACGGGTCTACAATCTCGTAGAGAATCTTT